>JAGLSW010001259.1 GCA_023135565.1 Candidatus Aminicenantota bacterium
TGTTTTAGTTTTTTCCAGAACTGAACAGTTACGCCGCCTTCAATTGCTCATTGAGAACTCGGTTCGCTGCGCTCACATCTTCAATAATCAATAATCAATGAGCGGTTTGGATTTTGTCAAGAAAAAAAAGTCAAATGGACTTGATTTTTTCTTTTCTTTAGTATATCATTCTAATGACCTAAGGAGCTAACAAATGGATATAAAGATTGAAAAAGGAAAAGATAAGACAACTGTTTTGCTGTCCGGCAGCATCGACATACCGGGAGCCGAGAAGCTTAAACAGGTGTTGAACCAACTCCTGAGCGAAAAAGTAAAGGAGGTCTCTATAGATTTTGAAGAGGTGACATTTATCGGCAGCTCGGGTATCGGTAAATTACTCCTGTTTTATAAAAACTTTACATCTATAGGTTGCAGGGTTCGCATAGTGAAGCTAAATAGTGAACTGAAGGCTTTATTCAAGACAATTAAGCTCGATAAGCTTTTTAACCTGTGAGGTACTCTTCCGGGTAATTTAAAATTTTTTAATTCACTAAAATTTAAAATACGGGGATCACACCCGTCAAACTCTCCGCAGCCCCTTAGAAGGTTCCTGCACCGGGAGATTAACTAATCTGCAGTCCCCTTAGAAGGCGCCCCGCCGGGGACTTGATTTTTATTCCAAAATGTTATATTGTAGAGCTATGAAAATCGAAATCAATGTTCCGAATAGTATGAGCGCCGCCCGGATACTGTTGATCCCCATATTGTTCTTGCTCATTATTAACTCCACTACCGGGAACTATCCTTTACTTATCGGTTTGTATTTTTTTTCTATTTGGCTTGATTTTTTTGATGGCTATTTTGCCCGCAAACTGTCCCAGGAAACGGAGTTGGGTAAGATCATGGATCCTTTAGCGGATAAATTGTTGATCCTTTTTACCATGTTGGCGCTTATAATCAAGACCGATTTCCCTTTGTGGTTTGCCGTAGTCATCTTCTCGAGAGATATTTTGATATTGCTGGCCAGTTTCGTGATGTTAAAGGGAAAGCAAACCGTGAAGGGGGCCATTCTTACGGGCAAAATTACTTTTGCGGCCTTAGGCGCCCTGTTGATGATTTATATAATAGACTTACATAAGGCTCTAAATCTCGAGATATTAAAAAGATTTTTTTTGATATTAAGTTTTAGTTACCTGTTGTGGTCCTTTATAGAATATTATATAATATATAAGCGTTTCTCAAAGGCGGACGGCGTCCGCACCCCATAAGGGGCAGTTCAATGAGCATTGAAAATCCGACAAAAGCCGGTGTTGTCCGCTGCTAAATTTGCATTGCTAATTGCTAATTTTGCAATGCTCCGGTTGCCCTAAAAATTTGTTTTTTATCACACTGCGGGTTTTGGATTCCCCGGCCTCTCCTGTTTTGCCGCGGAGCGGCTCAGAGGGTGGGTGCGCCGCACCCCCGCGGAGTGGCTCAGAGTGTGGGCGCGCCGCACCCCCGCGCCCACCTGCCATGTTATGGCTTTAAAAGGAGGAAAATGCAAGACAAAAAAGTTATCCTGGTTATAGATGATGAACCGGAAATAAGGGATCTGCTGAAAGATTTTCTTGAAGATAACGATCTTTCCGTAGTGCTTATCAATGACGGTGTAGAAGCGTTGGAATATATGGAAAAAAAAGTTCCTGATCTCGTTATTACCGATTTGCTTCTGCCGGGCGAGCATGGCATAGACCTGGTAAAAATCATAAAAGAAAAGTATTTTATCCCGGTAATCGTGATGTCCGGCATATATAGGTATAAAGAAGTGTCCCAGGTGATGGAAGAAGATTACGTCGAAGCTTTTTTCGAGAAACCCCTGGCCCTCGAGCGGTTATTAGAGGTAATCGATTCACTGATAAATGGATGAACCCTACAGGTCATTTAATTCGTTTTTGAGAAAGAAATTTGGCGGAAAAGTCAGGAAGATACCGGTAAACGCAGGTTTTGCCTGTCCTAATAAAGAGGATCGAGCGGTGGGGGGCGGGTGTATTTTTTGTGATTCATACGGTTCCGGCCCTATTAAGAGTTATGATTTGTCGATTCCCGAACAAATCGAGAATTTTTTGGCGGGCCGGCGGGGAGAGAAATATATCGCTTATTACCAGGCCCATTCCAATACATATGCCCCGGTTTCCGAGCTGCGCCGAAAATATGAGCTGGTTTTTAATTATAAAGAGATCGTTGGGCTTTTTATCGGTACCCGGCCCGATGCCATTGCCGAAGAGGCGTACCCTCTATTGGAACAATTAAATAAAAGGATATACCTTTCCGTCGAGTTAGGGCTGCAAACCATACATCCCGCCGGTCTCAGGTATTTGCATCGTAATCATACTTATGAGCAGTTTTTAGACACCTTCCACAAATTGAAAGAGAGGGGTATCGACGTGGTGGTGCATTTGATAATCGGTATTCCCGGCGAGACGAAAGAGCAGATGTTGGAAACTGTCAAGGAGATGAACAGGATAAAACCGGCGGGTATAAAGTTTCATCTGCTGCATGTCCTAAAAGGCACCCTCCTGCTCGAGGCATATAAAAAAAAGGAATTCAAATTATTAGAAAAAGAAGAATATATAGAACTCATTATTTTTTTATTGGAGCATCTCGATCCCGGCATCGTGATTCACCGCCTGACAGGCGAGCGGGACCGGGAAATTTTTTATGCCCCGGCCTGGGCCTTGAATAAAGTCGAAGCGATTAATGCCATCAGGTCTAAGATGAAGGAGCGGAGCACTTTCCAGGGCCGGTTGTGTTAGCAGGCAGCCGAGAGCAGCCAGCCTTTGGCAGGCCGCCTGCCGGCATCACCCCTGCCGAAAACTTCTAAAAACCGGATGTTTTTTTTTAGGATTTGACAAATAAGGCAAAATGAGCTATAATAATACTTCGTGACGCGGGGTGGAGCAGTCTGGTAGCTCATTGGGCTCATAACCCAAAGGTCGGTGGTTCAAATCCACCCCCCGCTACCATTTTTCAACCCCATCAACAGAGTGCTTCCGGCACTTTCCCTAACTAATCAAAAAAATAAAATTTCTCCATTGTGACCATGCTGAAAATTTAGCACCCATGCATCGGGTTTTATTCAAGCCGGGATGGACGGCGGAGGGCGTTCTAGTTGTCGTTGATCAGCGTTTGGAGTGGCTGCTGCTTGCTGCCGGCAGAGGGCTGTTTGTTTTGAGTTCCACGCCCTGGGGTTTGTTCAGATAGTTTTGATCTAAGTGGCTTCGGAACCGGAACATTTCCGTGGGAAAGGCGGTTATGCCAACAGTGAATAAATTTGTGTAACCTGTGGGCCGAAATTAGAATGGCCGGTACTCTCCGTTTGTAACTATTTAGTTCTGGAAAAAACTAAGACAGACTTGCCACCGGCGGCCCTGCCGGGGGCCAAAC
>JAGLSW010000126.1 GCA_023135565.1 Candidatus Aminicenantota bacterium
GAACAAAACTTTTGTTTAAAAAAGCGAAAAGCCCCCTATAAAAGCTTTGAATTTTTCTTTTCCCAAAACAGAGCACTCACCTTTTTTAGGCTTGAAAAATAGCGGGATTTTGTGTAAAATGTTATATGATTAACAAAATAAAATATACTAACTCGAACCGCCAACTGCTAAGGAGGTTGACATGAGGATAAAAGTTCAAAAAGACAATTGTACAGGCTGCCGTCTCTGCTTGCAGGTCTGCGCCATCGAACATTTTAACGAGATAAACCCGAAAAAAGCAGCCCTGCGCATCGAAGCGAAATTCCCCGCCCCGGGCAAATACCGGCCCGTGGTTTGTTCCCAGTGCGGCAAGTGCGCCGAGGTGTGCCCGGAAAACGCCATTACCCAAAACGACATAGGCGCTTATATCGTAGATAAGGAAAAATGCACCAACTGCGGCGAATGCGTTTCCGCTTGCCCGTTAAACGTGGTTTTCCAGCACCCCGAATGCGACCACGTCATCATCTGTAATTTTTGTATGGAGTGCACCCGGATGTGCAACACCGGTGCCATTATTAAATGGGAAAAGGAGGCACAAAATGGCTAATGGACTGGCAGGAACAACTTTAAGAATAAACCTCACTAACGGTGAGATCAAACGTGAACCCACGGACGCGGAACTTTTTCGCCAATGGTACGGAGGTAGGAGTGTAATCGCAAAGATTCTCTATGACGAAGTGCCCCGGGACGCCGACCCTTTAGGCCCGGAAAACCTGTTTATCGTTAACGTCGGAATTATGAGCGGCTGTTTTATACCCGGCGGCGCGAAGATCGAATTCGGTTCGGTATCGCCCCTGACCAACGGCCACGGCGATTCCAACATGGGCGGTCATTTAGGCCCGGAACTCAAATTTGCCGGTTATGATATGATTATATTCAGCGGTATTTCGCCGCAGCCGGTTTTCATTTATATAGATAACGACACCGTGGAACTGCGGGACGCCGCGAAATATTGGGGCCAGGGATCTTTGGACTGCGAAGCCCAATTTAAAGAAGACTTAGGCGAAGATTTCGAGATCGCCACCATCGGCCCCGCAGCGGAGAACGGCGTTTTGTTCTCCTGCATCACTCATGATTTCGGACGTCAAGCCGGACGCACCGGCCAGGGTACGGTGATGGGTTCCAAAAAATTAAAAGCCATCGCAGTGCGCGGCAGCCGTTCTATTAAGGTGCATGACATTGCCGCTTTGAAGAAACAGGTTGGGGATATAGTGGTGCGCACCCAGGATCATCCCAACATGGAACCCTGGCAGAAGTACGGCACCGCCTTTTTTATTCAATGGGCCAACAGCAATGCCGTAATTCCCACCTACAATTTCAAGACCACCCATTATGAGCATATCGACAAAATAGACGGCGACCAATTGATCGAGAAGTGCCTGATTACACACAAAGCCTGTTTCGGCTGCTGGATGAACTGCGGCAAATATACCAAAGCGGTTATCCCCGGCAAACCGGAAGTTTACTTAGAAGGCCCCGAATACGAAACCGCCGCGCTCTGCGGCGCTAATATCGGCATGCAGGACATCAACCACGTGGCCTATATCAACTGGCTTTTAGATAACCTGGGCATGGACACCATGTCCGGCGGCGGCGTGATTGCTTTTGCCATGGAGTGTTTCGAGCGCGGCTTCATTACCGAAAAAGACCTGGAAGGCCACACCCTGAAATGGGGTTCCGTAGATGACGTGGAACATTTTATGGACATGGTAGCGCACAAGCGCGGCATCGGCGCTTATTTTGCCCGCGGCAGCAAACAAGCGGCGCAAAAAATCGGCAAAGGCAGCGAAAAATTCGCCATGCAGGTAAAAGGCCAGGAGATGTCCGGTTATGATGGCCGTTGGGCGCCCGGCATGTTACTTTCTTATATGACCGCCGACATCGGCGCGCATCACAATCGTTCCTGGACCATCACCGTAGACTTGGCCGAAGGCCGGGAAACCGTAGAGGACCGTGCTAAGATAGTCGTTTATTTGCAGCATATACGTCCTCTTTTCGATGCATGGTGTATTTGCCGGTTATTCTGGGGTGAATTGGACATCACTCCTGAAGAGAACGTCGAAACCCTTAACCACATTACCGGTTGGGGCGTAACTATGGAAGAGGCCCTGCGCACGGCGGAGAGAACCTGGAATCTCACCCGTTGTCATTATCTCGAACGTCACAAAGCTGACGGTCGTATATTCGATTATCCCCCCGCCCGATCCTATGAGGACAAGATACCCAGCGGCCCCGGCAAAGGCAAAGGTGTCTCCAAAGAGCAGGTCGAGCAATTATTAGACGACTATTATGCCGCCCGTGGTTGGGCGAATAACGGCAACCCCACCCGTGAAGTGCTGGAAGATTTAGGGCTTGGTTACGCAGCCGACAGCTTAGAAAAAATCGGTTTATTGGGCGAACCTATCCCCGGCGGTATTCCTTCTGTGCGCGGCGAGAAGTACAAACCCAAAGCTTTTTAGCCACAGAGCACACAGAGGACACAGAGGCGGGGGGCGATAAGCGGCTCCGCCGCAAGAAGCAGCGGGTGAGCGCTTTTGAT
>JAGLSW010001260.1 GCA_023135565.1 Candidatus Aminicenantota bacterium
CGCCGGAGGCATCTTTTCTCCTTAAGGCAACAGTATTGCAGGGCCGCCGGAGGCAAAGTAGCCTGTTAAAGGGTCGGCTGCGAAAGCCAGCGGGCAACGATCTCGGCGAAATCACCATGATCGAAAGGTTTGGAAATATAATCATTCATCCCGGCCGCAATACATTTTTTCTTGTCTCCCTTTATCGCATGGGCAGTTAAAGCAATCACCGGTACATCCGCAGATGTAGCCCCGGCCTTAAAACCGCGAATACGCTGTGTGGCCTCCATACCATCCATCTCAGGCATCTGCACGTCCATCAAAATTAAATCATAACAAACTTCCGCGGTTTTTTCTACGGCCTGTAAACCGTTGACCACCGTATCGACTTTATAACCTAACTTTTCTAAGATACGCACCACTAACTTGCGGTTGATAATGTTGTCTTCAGCCAGCAGGATACGCACTTTATCTTTATCCGGCTTTAATGCCGGAGGACGGGAAATCTCCCGGGCCAGGGCAGCGGCCGTTTCTTTTTCCCCTGCTGCCGGGGCCTCCTGCCTGCGCAGGGGAATAGTAAACCAAAAAGTGGATCCCCGGCCTTCCTCGCTTTCGACACCGATCTCCCCACCCAACAAAAGCACCAACTGCTTCGAGATGGTTAATCCTAAACCGGTGCCTTCGTATTTCCGTTTATATGAACCGTCAACCTGGGTAAAGGCTTTGAAAAGAGTGCCCAGCCTGTGAGCCGGGATGCCGATGCCCGAATCCTTTGCCATAAAACGCAAAATCATCATGCCGTCTTCTTTCTCGCTGTCGAGCGTTACGTCGAGCTCCACCTTGCCCCGGTCTGTAAATTTGACGGCATTGCTCAGCAGGTTGGTCAGTACCTGGCGCAGCCGCAGCGGGTCACCGAAAAGCTGGGCCGGCACCGCCGGGTCTACCCGGAACCCTAATTCCAGGCCCTTTTCGGACGCCGCAATAGCCAGTATATCCTTGATTTCAGCTATGGTGGTGTGAAGATCGAAGTTCTCAAAATCCAATTCTACTTTGCCTGCTTCCATTTTTGAAAAATCAAGGATGTCGTTAATAATCTTTAGAAGTTGGGCGGCGCTTTTCCTGATCATTTCGGCAAATTCCCGCGGCTCAGGCGGCAGGTTCATACCCAGTAAAAGCTCGCTCATGCCGATTACCCCATTCAAGGGTGTGCGGATTTCGTGGCTTACTTTAGTAAGAAATTCGCTTTTTGACCTGTTGGCTGTTTCAGCTTCTTCTTTGGCCCGCTGCAATTGCGCTTCGACTTTTTTTCGCATCGTGATATTCTCCATGATACCGTCAAAATGAGAAATCTCACCGCTGTCGGCAAAGATGACTTTGAAGGTGTCCCGCACCCATATTTGTTTGCCTTCTTTTGTGTGCAGCATGACCTCATCGGAAACAGCGCCTTCCCTTTGCTTCCACATCTCTATCCGGTCAGCCCGTTTTTCCCGGTGAGCATAAACTTTTTCTACCGGGATTTTTTTTAATTCTTCAAGGCTTGAGTAACCTAATAGAGAAACCAGCGCCGGGTTTGCATATAGTATTTTTCCTTCTTTGGTGGTGCGGTAAACGCCAACCGGGAGCTGGTCGGTTAATGAGCGGTACTCTTTTTCACTTAAGCGCAGCGCTTGTTCTATTTTTTTTTGTTCCGTTACCTCATCTACATGAACGATTACCCTGGGGATGCCTTTATCCTGCACGTAATTTGTCTGTACTTCGAAAACTTCGCCTTTGCTCGATCGGATCTCGGCGGATTGTGGGCCCTTCAAAGCAAAGGTCCTGTCGAGAACACAGTCTCCAGGATTCTCTTTTTCGCAAGTGAGTATCTCGAAAGCGGAACTCCTGCCCTCGACAATCTCCGGCCAGCGCCGCAGCGCCTCCCTGTTTGCCAGGGAAATAATGAAGTTTTTGTCTGCTTCGAAAATTGGGCTGGGAATGGTGTCGAGAATGCAGCGATAAGAATAATCCGAAACTTTTTTGCTTTTCTTCTTTGTCATTATAATTTACCCAGTGCTATTTTAACCGTTATCGGTTAACTTTGCAAGCATAAAAAGGCAGGGGTCCCCCATGTAGCGGGGGACCTGTAAGGTTAAGGTGGGAGATATGGTTTTTTATTAAGGGGGAGAGATGGAAAGGCTATTTAAATTTACATTTTTATTGTTGGGTCTGTTTCTAAACTTTTTTTCCATATATTTATTATAGAATAAAAATCCCGGATTGTCAACCAATACGGTTATATTTATTTAGGTTCCCTGCTTGTTGTTGGTGTACTTCGTGATAAGCAGGCTGCGCAAATCTTTGTACATTTCGACTACTTTTTCCATACTGCTGCCGGTGTAGCCGGTGAGGAATTTTTTCGCTTTTTTTGGAGATTTTTTATAGAGCTTAAGGGCTTCCGCGTCGATCTTCGACTGTTCTTTAAAAAATTTCGCCTCTAAAGGATCCCGTACTGCCCGCAAATCTTCGATGCCTTCCTGCCATTTCAGGTAGAGGAGATTGTCTACAAAATCAATCGCCCAACGGGCCGAGTTTTCGCTGAATTTGTCGGGATCATAGGTTTTGTAGAGCGGGGAAATTTGCTGCACCCCGGCATAGATAGGCACATAGGTACTGGTATGCTGGTTGTCTAAGTAAAACCAGTACACCCCGCCGATGGCATCAGGCAGCCAACTGCGCAGTTGGGCGACCATGCCGTATCCGCCCCGCGATACCATACGCCGGTAAGTAATATCCAGCAGTTCTCTCATATCCTTAGTGGGAAAAGGTGTGGTCAGCGGGCTTTTTTTCAACCCCCCGCTGCCGTCGGGCACCAACCAGTCCCTGTCGGCAGTCATATCATAGATGGTGCCCGGGTAAACGCTGCGCTGGAAAGCAATCACGTCCTGTACCGAGAGCTTCTTTTCCGGCTTTATAGAAAAAGGATAAAAAGATACCGGCTCTAAGTACTGGTGGTAGGCGTCGTAGTTTTTCATGGATTTGTCTAATTTTTTGTTCGACCACTTTTTGTAATTGGGCGCCACCGTGCTGTAAAAGAGCCACAAACGACTCGATGCCCACTCCCGTAAAATAGGAGAGTAAACTTCCTGCCAGATAAAAGGTTTGCTGCCCTGCGGGTCGTACCAGCCGTGATCTATGGCCACCTGCTTGTAGTTTTTAGAGGCCATAAAATCGGGACTGTTTAGGTCGATCTCTTTGATGATGCTCCAGTTGGGCACAACTGTCACGTGGTCGTCGGGCACCCGCTGCGCTGCCCAGACAGCGCCCAATTCGCCGCTGCCGGGAGTCCATTTTTTGCCCACGCTGAAAACCTCCAGTACCCAGGCTTCATTTGGATCGGCAATGCATAGGCATTCCGATTCGGGGCCGCAGGAGGGGAGGAAACCGTATTTTTCTACTAAAAAGGTGATCAACTTGACCGCTCCCCCGGCAGTCCTGCATCTTTGCAGGGCAAAAACCGCGGCCTGTTCGATAGTCATGATCTGTTTACCGGTTTCGCGGTCCACCTGTAGTTCTTCTTTTTGGCTCATCGTGCTTTCCGCTATGGCCAGTTGATGCTCGTTGATGTGGGGATATCCTGTGTGAAAATATTTGAATGTTTTGGCCACTTGAGGAATGGTACCGATAACCTTCCCGTACTCGCGTAATGGTTTTTTAACATCCTGAAGCCCGTAATAAACCGGCGCCATGGTCCCTTTTTTAAAAGTCTGCGCAGGAACCACATGAACCCGGCACTCCGGACAGCAACCGGTATGAGATGTGATCACAGATCCATCCACAGAGGCATTTTTCCCGACGATAATATCTGTGCAGGTATCTTTGTTATGGATCAACTCCTGATCGATGGGGCCACTTTCGGCATACCTAAAAACATCAAGGCCCACAAGAAGAAGGACTCCCAATCCTGCAACGATCAAATATTTGGTATATTTCATCTTTCACTCCTTTTAGAAAGAATTTTGTATTGAATAGAAAAAATATTTATCTAAAATGGATTGGTCGGATTTCCTTTTAACTTTTTTATATTTAATGTTTTATGAGCTTGAGCAATTCTTTTTTATTAC
>JAGLSW010001261.1 GCA_023135565.1 Candidatus Aminicenantota bacterium
TCAATTTAGGTGAGCGCTATAGAAACAGGCGCAGCCGTTGAAAAATTTATTGAATAAAAGCTACGATAAAAACACAAAATATAATCAGCACCACCTGATGACCTATCATTTAGCGCCACACAAAAAACACGTATTCTTCATACCGGAAAACGAATTAAAGGTTATTCTTATTTCAGTAAAAGAATTAGAAGTAAAAAAGGAAATCAAATTGGAAGCTCCCCAATTTTATAAAAAAATGCCTGTCGATTTTTATACCTGGAAAGAATATTTGAAACTACCTAAGAATAGTTTTGAAATAGACCTGCAAAAATGGAAATCAGCCTACTGCCGGATAAATAAAGTAATAATCGAAGATAATTACCTCGTCCTGCAAGTAAGAACTCGAAGCGAGCAGTTGAAAAAGTTCGCCCTGCTATTCTACAATCCCGAAACTTTCAAACTCGAAAAAACGATCTATACCGACGATCTGCTGCTGGGTTCCAGGAATGGGAAATATTACTTCTTTGCCGGAGGCGACCCGGCATTTGATGAAGTGGATGATTTCACCATACATATTTATAGTTTCAAGAGGGGCGTTGAGGAGTAGAAACATGAAATGTATCAAATTTTTTGTTTTTGTTATCTTGCTTGCCTTCACCCTGACCGCCGGTGACAATTTCAATCTCGTTAAAACATGGCATCCGGGCGATGAAGTCGCAGGCAGGTATGCGTTTGCTATTATTAATGACGACGGCAATATTATTGCCACTTTTTACATGAGCGGCAACCGGGTAATTACGCCCGAAAAGATTATTAAATTCGCACCCAGGGGGCAGGGGCCGGGAGATTTGACCGACATGCAGGCTCTATTTCACTACAAAGAGGATATTGCTTTCGTTGAAAGACCTGAAAAAGTAAAAGTTTTTAAAAAAGTGGGGGAAACATACGAAATCAAAGAGATTCTCTGGCTCAAACGGGGGAAGACTTTTCATTTCATTAAGAATGGTCTTTTTTTAGATAACAAATGGTTCCTGGCCGGTTTCGAGATGTTGGACTTCGATAAAAAGAAAGAGATTCAATATATTTCACATCTAAAAATTTACGACGAAAAAGGGAAGCCGCTTAAAAGCTTGATTAAGCAAGAATTAAATAAACCCGGTCGGCTGTACGAGTTAACTAAATATTTGGTAGATTATAACCCATTTTCCGCAAGTT
>JAGLSW010000127.1 GCA_023135565.1 Candidatus Aminicenantota bacterium
TTACTTTATCTGAGCGCTATAGGCACCTGACCGGGTTGGGCGTCTTTTTCCAATAACCGCTGCTTCAGGCTGTCGATGCGCTTCTGCGGCGCTTCCCGCACCAAATTTTCCAGCAGGGTCTTGCGGTTGGCATCTAAACTAAAACTGACTTCCGACCGGAAAAGCAGGTTCATGAACCTGTCGAAAATTTCATCGTCAGCCCTGCTCATAAAGAACCGCAGCGGTTCCTCCCACCAGTCTTCGTTAAAATGTTCGACCAGGGTCTCTATCCTGCCGGGTAGGTGATGGTCTTCCCGTAATTGCAGGGCCGATAAATATTCGCGGAAAGACTTATGACGAAACACATAATGTTCCGGGTCATAATCGGCAAGCAGCCCGGCGCGGTCGCGCAAATATTCACAAAATTCTAAGGCCGGCGGACGTTCTTGCAGCGTTGTTAGAATAGGCTGCATTTTTTTGTGCATCTCTTCTTTAAGGGCTTCGTCTTTCTTTAATTCCTCCTGCATCCACAGGGCGCTTGGCGCCAAAACCAACCGCGCTTCTTCAGCGGGGATAAGCGGTTCTATTTCTTTCTCCCGGTCGCGGTAATCCAGCAGGTAGTTCAGGGCGGCGTCGAAAAGAGCGGGCCTGGTTTTGGGCAAATGACGGCGTTCTTTCCAGATAAGGGCGGTAATTTGCAGCAGCATGGGCACAGCGGCCAGCTCCTGCACCGCTTTATTTTCTTTCTTTCGTAAAAATTTTACAATCTTCCCGGAACGTAGATCGGCCCGTTTTACCTGCCGCCGACGCCACTCCGTTTCGCTTTTATCCACGGGAAGCGGCCCCGATAAATAAACAGCCCGGAACCATTTTTTCAAAAAATCTTCCTGCTGCTCTAAAGAAAAATCCATAATATCCGCCCGTAAGTGCCGGAAATCAAGTTCTATGCCGTCTAACTTACGATAGCCGGTAGCCCGGGAAGTGACTACGAAGCGGGCATTACTAAGACCGGCGCACATATGCTTTATCCAGGCGCACACTTTACGGCGTCTTTTTTTACTGCTGATTTCATCGAGGCCGTCCAATAAAATTAGGGTGCGGCGCTTTTGCAGCCAGGAAGCAAACTGCTTTGTCGAAATATCCAACATGTGTTTTGCCGCCCATCGTTCCAGGTTCACCGGCAGGGTGAGCGGTTCATCTTTCTCATTAAAATCCAGTTCGCGCAGGGGAAAATAGATGGGCAGTATCTCTTCGTCAAAACCGAACAGGCGGTGTTTTTTATCGAGGCATTTCATGGCATAGTATTTTAATAATGTTGTTTTGCCTGAACCGGGGTCGCCGATAATGAGCAGCAGGCGGTAATCTTCAAAAGCCCGCGTCATTACTTCTTCCGGCGTTAAACGGCGTTCGCTGTCGCCTGCTTCCATCTCTTTACCGGCGGCAAAACGGTCATCGCTGCGCCAGGACCGGGAGATATCCAGCGGCACAAAGGTGGCGTCTAATTTAACGGCATTACAGTCGATATCCGGGGAACCGGCAACCATTATACAGCCTAACTCTTCCCGCAGTGCGGCACAGTACATCCCTGCCGCTGTTTTTTCGACAAGAACCAGTTCGTTATCTTTAAATTCCTTTTCGGCTTCCAGTTCGATAAGCTTTTCTTGTCTTTTATTCTTTTTCCTCATTAGATATTGGTAGCCACCGAAGATGCCCCCTATTAGGCCAAACAGCCCGAAAATAATATCAGCCAATGTTATATCATCCATATTGCCTCCTTTGCCCGGTTTGCCGGGTTTCCTGATGCCTTTTCGAAAGCGCCGGTTATTATTGTTAACATTATTTTCTCCGCTATGTAATTACCTTGCCTCCGGCGGCCCTGCCGGGGGCCAAACTTTTGTAAAAGTTTGAACAAAACTTCTAATAATTGAGAATCAAACACGCTTCTTGCCGCGAAGCGGCTTACCGCCCCCCCACGCGAGTGGGGTTTATTAATTTCGTTATCTCCGAGTGAATCGCACATCATGACGAACTACTATAAAGATAACAGTATTTCACTAAAAAATCAAGATTATTGAGGAATTTAAGTGAAACGAGAACTATTTTTTTAAATAATTTTAGGGGACAGGCTAAAAAATCAAGAATTATTTTTTTAAATAATTTCCCAGGCCCAGGCTTCTAAGCAGTGAAAAAGTATCGGCCTGGGAAGCATGACCTATCCAGGCAGCCAAACGCTGCTGTAGGTTTGCGGGGGGATTGTTTTGCCATTCTTTTTGCCTTTTTTTGAATTGCCGCACGTTCTTCGAGGGCAGTCGGCGCCGGCTGCGAAACACAACCTGACCTAAAAACCTGTACCCTTCTTCCGCGGGGTACACCTGGCATCTCAGAGGTTGTAATTTTAAGCGGAATGTTTGCAGGAAAGACGAGATGTCCTTTTTCCACTGCCATAATCGACTCTTTGAGTTTTCAAAAAGGGCAAAATCATCGACATAACGTAAATATGCTTTGCATTTTAATTTTTCTTTAATATAGTGATCCAGGGGATTCAAATAGTAGTTGCCAAAAAACTGGCTGGTCAGGTTGCCTAAAGGCAGACCTCTGCGGCGCGTCAAAGGCGTAAACAAATCATCGCCGGGGAAATAATCTAAAACTTGTTTTTGGGGATTGCTGCCATCTATAATTCGATCGATCAGCCATAAGGTTCTATCACAGGCGATTCGTTTCCTGGTTTGGGCTTTCAAAACAGCATGGTCGATAGATGGAAAATAACTTTTAATATCGCATTTCAGGACAAAATCATATTTTCTCAAAAAATTCTGGTAACGGCGTATCGCGCTGTGAGTTCCTTTGCCCCGGCGGTTGGCATAAGAGTCGTGGATAAAACCGGGTTCCAGCAGGGGGGCGACGATATTCATCAAGGCATGATGCACCACCCGGTCCCGGAAAGGGGCGGCGCTGATCATACGGGGTTTCGGTTCATAAATATGGAAGGTTTTATAACTTCCCGGCTTATATGTACCGGCAGCCAATTCCTCCCGGAGCCGGAATAGATTATCCTCCAATTTGAAAAAAAAAGCCATCACGTTGGGTTTTTCCCGCTTGCCTTTTGCCGCTTTCCGCGCCGCTAGCAGAAGGTTATCAAATGAGACTATCTGAGGAAACAAATTTTTATAGGTTTTCATGACGAAAAAACCGGCTGCTCTTTCAGCGAACCTACTAAAGCAGCCGGTGTGGATCTATATTCGGGCTTACTCCGCATTACAGGGAGTTCCAACCCGGGAAAAAAGCCTTATATCATACCCGTTAACAGTCCGGTATTCCTTGAAATACCGGCATCGGCCACGAGTTTCCCGTATAATAATATTGGGCATGATTGGGCGAAGCACACGAAAACCGATGTTGTTGTTCCAATTGTTATGATAGATATTGTTGTTACGCGACGCGCACAACAAAGCCGACCAACAGCAGCGGCGGCGCAAAAAACGCCGACTACAAACCGGCTCTTTTCCCATTTTTTTATTTAGCCCCATGGGGGTTCTTTATCCAACCGCCGAGAAGTTTCCCTAACTCGTTTATTTGACTGCTGCCGAATTCATAGGATTTTATATTGATAAACTCCATTTCAAAACTTAAGCGAAATAACAACCTGAGCCTTGCCAGGGCTTCGTCCGCCTTTCTTAACAACGGCAGCTTCTCTTTTCGCATATTGGCGGTGACAGCCGATTCCAGGAAATCCAGTATGCCGTTCTCTAACTTAAGGGCAATACTAAAACGGTGGCTTTTAGGAAATTTCCCGGTGTGGTGCAGCAGCCATTTGGAAAAATCATAGCCTTTTTTTACGATTAACATTTCTTCATGTGACATGCCGATTGTCCTTTTATTTTCCTGGATTAAGGCCAATTATACTATATTCTATCTTGATTGGCAAATTAAATTTTTCACAGGCGGCGCTTAGGGGGAAATCGAATCGCAAGAAGCTTTACGCTGCTTATCACAGACCCCCTGCCACGCTTCAGAGTTCCGGATGGACAGAGGGCCAGAGTCCCGTTATTGGGGATTGGGGCGAAGCACACGAAAACCGATGAGGTTGACCCAATAGTCATGATAGATACCGTTGTTACGCGACGCGCACAACAACGACGACGCTTTGGATACCCAGCAGCCCCCACGAAGCGCAAAACGCCCTTTTTTTTCATCATAATAGTTGTTCATCCACTCCCACACATTGCCCGCCATATCCAGCAAACCTTCCGGGGTGGCCCCTTCCGGGTAACGGCCCACCGGCGTGGTGGTCTCCACATTTTTATCGAAATTGGCTAACTTTGGCGTGGGTTCGCCCTTACCCTCCGGCCAGGGATACTTGCGCAAAAGATCGCCCGGTTCCCGGCCGGCAGCGGTCCACTCCCACTCTACTTCGTCAGGCAGGCGAAACAAACCGGCGATGTTAGCCAGGTCCTGTAACTTTTGATCTCCCCGGGCGGCTGCCGTCAAACAGGAAAGCC
Organism: Candidatus Aminicenantota bacterium; assembly: GCA_023135565.1. Lineage (GTDB taxonomy): Bacteria > Acidobacteriota > Aminicenantia > UBA2199 > UBA2199 > JAGLQA01. The sequence goes on from JAGLSW010000127.1 coordinate 4,479, forward strand.
AGAAACAATAAGCGCGAGCCGCATACCAGGTAACGCCCACCACCGGCTGATCGTCCCCTTTAAAACGTTTGTCTTCATCATAATTAGAACGGAGTTCTTCTTGCCACTTTGCCGGATCAGGGCCTAAATAATCCCGGTATTTTTTCACGGACTGCGAGAAATCCAACAGTTTTTCGGCAAACAAGCGCGGTGACAGGATTTCTTCCAGGTCTTTTTTTTCGCCATCCAGGTAGGCGATAAAACGGCGGTATCGTTTATTAGTTACCGGGTATTTGCAAAAATAGAGATCGGGGACTTTTTCGAGTTTTTCAGAAACCGAATATTTATACTGGCCGCCGGGGATAAGAATATACTCCACATTGTCCTCGAAAGGATTACGAAAAGATCCGGGAGTTTCTTTTATTTGCGCTTCGATGGCTGTTTCTTCCACTACCGGCGCCCGTTCAGCGGCCAATTCTACGGCGATGTCTTCCGCATACTTCCAGTTGGACTTCCCGGGCTCGCCCTGCTGCACGAATTTCTGTATCGCCTCGACAGCTTCCGGCGTACCGACGGTTTTTAGACAATCCAGGATACAACGCACCTGACCGGTGTGGGCGTCTTTTTCCAATAACCGCTGCTTTAAGCTGTCGATGCGCTTCTGCGGCGCTTCCCGCACCAAATTTTCCAGCAGGGTCTTTTGGTTGGCTCCTAAGTCTTCACTCAAGGGGGACGCGAAAAAACGCCGCATAAACTCATCGAATATGCTGTCGTCCGCCCCGCTGAAGAAAAAACGCAGCGTCTCTGCCCACCAGGGGTCGGGAAAATAAGCGATCAGGTCCGCTGTCCTTGCGGCGTCGGCAAGGCACTCTTTGACCAATTGCAGCCCGGCAAGGTACTCCATAAAAGATTTGTGGCGGAATATATAACCCGCTTCCCCATAATCGGCAATCAAACCGGCCCGGTCGCGCAAACTGTGGCAAAACTCCTCCGCCCCAGGCTGCCCCTGCAAAGTGTCGAGAGTGGGCTGCATAAATTCGTGGATTTCCTCTTGACCGGCATTGTCGCTTTTTAAGGTTTCCTGCATCCACAGGGCAGCGGGCATCAACACTAAACGCGCCTTTTCGGCAGGCAGCAGGAGGTCGAGTTTCCGGCGCCGGTCGCGGTGGGCCAATAAGTAATCTAACGAAACGTCGTACAACTGGGAACGGCTGCCGGGCAAAAAATCGCGGTCTTTCCAGATAATAGCCATCACCTGCAAAAGCATGGGCACACGGGCCAGTTCGCGCACGATCTTATTCTCATCCCGCTGCAAAAATTCGATAATAGCAGCAGCCTGTTCTTCGGCTTCTTTTTCCACCCCCCGGCTCTCTTTCCTGCCGGTCTGCTCATGCTGTTCCGCGGCATACACGGACCTGAACCAGCGATATAAAAAAGTCTCCTGCTGTTGGGCATTAAAATCCATAATATCCCCGCGCAGGTGCTCGCACTCCAACTCTATGCCTTCGCTCTTGCGGAAACCGGTGGGCCTGGAAGTGAGCACAAAACAAGCTTTTTCTAAACCGTTGGAGGCGGCCTTTACCCAGTCGCAAACGGCGGCACGTTTGCCGCTGTCGCCGATCTCGTCCAACCCGTCTAAGAGCACTAAGGTGCGGCGGTTTTTCAACCAGTAATAGAAATTCTGCTGCGAAATATCTAAGTGGTTCTTTTTGGCCCAGGCGAAAAGGTTCTCCTGTAAAGAAAGGGGTTCGGAGCCGTTAAATTTTAATTCCCGGAGGGGGAAAAACAAAGGGATAATCTTTTTCAGGCCGAAACCCAACCGGTCTTGCTCCTTATCCAAACAGGTGATAGCATAGTGTTTTAACAGCGTGGTTTTGCCCGAACCGGGGTCGCCGATGATGAGCAGCAGGCGGTAGTCGGGAAACGCCCGCGTCATCACTTTCTCCGGCGATAAAAACATCTCTTCTTCGAACCGGCCTTTTTTTAAGCGGCGTAACCGGCCAGGATCCGGTTCCCTTTGCCCGGATTCGGAAATGCGCAGCGAAGTGAAAGTGTCCCGGATAGGTGTTTTGACGGTTTCAAAGCCCGGGCCTACCACGCCGATGCGCCCCAATTCTTTTCTCAGGGCATTATAGTAACGTTTTAACAAACCCCGGCCCGGTTTTTCCGCTTTTTTAGATTTATAGATAGTAAAACCGAGGCCTGCCGCCGCGATGACAAGACTCCCGATGCCTATGATGATTTCTAAACTCATTCGTTCGCTCCTGGAATATCTCTTTTAGTAAATTCTATTGTAAAGAAAAAAAAGAAATATTGCAAGTAAAAAAATTGTAAGCATTCAGCCCCACTGCGTGGGGGAGCGATAATGGGTTACCTGTCGAAACAAAACAGCGGGAAGTTTCTACTAACATATACGAGCTATCATAGCCAGTCATTTTTAGGCCCCGGCATCCGGCCTTCTGCACACGGTTTAAATTTTCACTTGACAAAAATAAAAATATATACCATACTAAAAGGGAGGACAAAATGATGCAAACTTATCAAATTGAAACGACTGTTTCTGAAGAAGGAATTCTTAAAATTTTGGGGCTTCCACTTCATACCGGCGATAAAGTAAAGGTAATCGTAAAAAAGCAATCTACCGCCGACAACAAAAATAGTCTTTATCCTTTACGCGGGAAACCGGTACATTACAAAGCCCCATACGAGAGTGTCGCCGAAGAAGAGTGGTTGTCCACTAATAACATCCGATAAAAAAATTTTAAATTACCCTCATGTCACAACAATCAGATAAAGTATAAAATAACCCCGCTTACCTGGTTCTCAAAACCACAAGCTCGACGCAATTTTCTACAAACTTGATGAATCTTAACAATCTTGCCTCCGGCGGGGGTGCAGCGCACCCACCCTATGAGCCTCCGGCGGCCCTGCC
>JAGLSW010000128.1 GCA_023135565.1 Candidatus Aminicenantota bacterium
AAAGTTTGGCCCCCGGCAGGGTCGCTTGTTCTTCAAATCTTGATGGTTTTGGATTGGCGTAAACGTTCTTTCTTTTTTTCCAATTGATCTTTATAGAATCGACGATTCTCTTTCGCCAGTTCCACGGCTTTTTCCGCGGCAGCCACCCCCTCTTCATACATTTCGTTGGCCTGCAGCGCCTCGGCCAGGGTATCGTAGATATGGGGAGCTTCCCGCAGTTTAACGGCTTCCCGGGCCAGTTTCAGGGCCTCTGCCGGGTCTAATATTTCTTTTTCCGGGCAGGTGACCAGCAGCCAGGCCAGGTTGTTCAACACTTCAGGCTGCCGGTATTTTAAATCCAGGGAGTGTTTGAGGGCTTTTTTTGCTTGCGGCCATTTTTCTTGTTCATAGTAGACCTGGCCTAAAGCCGAATGCAGCTCAGGGTCATCAGGTGACAGTATCAACCTTTTTTCGATAACTTTTTCCATGTATCTAAGATAGTCTTTTTGATCGAGTCCCTTAAGTCCTCCCCCAAAAGACACCATTACATAAATAGAGAAAAGCAGCGCGGAAAAGAAAACTTGCAGCAAACGTTTCATTTTTTTATCGTGCTGTTTAATCAAGCCGGGATCAGCGACGCATTTTCTTAAAAAATCGATTCTTTGGGGTATGTTAAAGTGGTGCCAGTTGGATTTTTTGCCGTCGTCTCCTACAGCCGTGCTTAATTTCATAAAGGAAGATATCATATAACCCGGGTCTATGCCGACAGAAAAGCAATAGGCGTCGGCCTGGCGTTCGAAATTTCTCATGAAAAAACCGAATACAAACCTGAAATAGACGATAAGCATGACAAACCACAATGCAGCCGTAAAATAGTCTATAATGCTCAGATCGTTTGCTTCCGCGTTAATGACAGCGGAAAGACCGAAATCGGTGGTGAGAAGAAACAATCGAAACCGGTATAATATGATGGAGCTGATGACAAGGAAACCTAAAAAAAAGAACAAATAAAAGACCATGTGACGTTTTTTCACATGTCCCGTTTCGTGACTGACCACAGCCAGTATTTCATCTTTGTTAAGCAAGTTCAGTAACTGCGGGGTTATCAAAAGGTACCTGAAGCGGGCTATTAGGCCGACCACGGCAGCAGTGATTAAAGTGCTGTTCATGGCTTCCCAGGACATGACTTTACGGAACTTCACGCCCCGGGTTTTGCAGAAGATATTGATTTCGTCGTTTAGTTCTCCCTCCGGTAGGGGCTTGCAGTCCCAGAAGAAAGGGATGAGGGAAGGGATAAGTATGACCAAAAAAAAGATAAGAATTAAAACCGGGATCACCCCGGTATTAAACAGGACATTTAGCCAGGGGCTGTCGATGAAAGAAACCACATCAAAAACCAGCGAGAAAAGGAACCAGGGTAAAATGATCGAAATGTTGAACTTTATATTGGCGATGATATAATTATTAGCTGATTTCCCGATTTCCAGGATATCGCCCACAGCGCGAAAAGCCCAGTACCAAATGATCGACAACTGGAAAATAAAAAAAGCCAATCCAACCGTGTTAGTGAGGGTATCGGAACTGCTCATCAGCGGATTCCCGGTAAGGAAAACCTTTAAGTCTAAGAAAAAGAGTTCTACGGCGAATAAGGCGAGTGCCATTACAGAGTGGATTTTAACCCGGTAGGCGTAATGTCTTTTGGCTTGTTCTAAGGTGATTTCGTTTTTATCGAATTTTTCCCTGATGCCGCTGAATTGATATTTGTTGAAATACCAAAAGCCCCATTGTAATAGGAATAGGGCCATTAAGTCCACAGAGGTGGAGAAAGTGGCGCTCTCAGCCGGCGGCGCAGCAGAAAAGAGAAAAATAGCCGTTATAAAATATAATAGGTTCGCATAAATCATCATTTATCTCGCAGTTTAGATTTTAACAGAAATCAACGCATTTGTCACCTTTTTCCCACGTAACTATTCAGTTTATGGGCAACCCCACCACGTGGGGAGGGGAATGTGCTCCCATCCCGGTAGAGTCTGCCACTACCCGTTTGCCGGGTGTTGAAGGCCCCCCATTCCGTTTTGGGAGAGCTGGACACTTACAGCCTTCAGCTTTCGGCATCCGGCACCCAGCGAACGGGCATTCGAGAAATCTAACGATCTCCCTGCCTGGGGCCAAACCCACTTTCAATGTTCAATTATCAATGAAAAAAAAAGACAAAGATAACACCCCTTATAGGGCGGCCGCGCCGCGGGCCAAAATTTTTGTTTAGGGGGAATCCAGGAACTTCTCTAATTGCAGCACATGGTCGAGATTTTTTATTACCATTTTTTCTTCCGCTTGGAAACGATCGAATAATACCTTCTGCTTCGGGCTCAAGTCGCTTTGATATTTTATCTCGGCTAAAAGCCGCGCCTGTATACTATCCGACGATAAAATTGTTTTTTGGGAAGGATTTTCTAAAGATGAAGAGATTCTTTCCCCCGCCCTGATGACAAAATCGATTTCAGTTTCATCTTCAAAGATATAGGCCGGGTTTAAATGCTTAATTTTTAAGAATAAATAGTTTTCAAACTGTTTCCCCTTCATCAGTGAACCGGTGAAAGCATAACGAATCCCTATGTCCGGGGCATAGATTTTCTTAGGAGAACTGAGCATCACATTGGTTTTCCCGAAGCGAGGCAGCAAATATATCAAAAAAGCGTCGGCAAAATAGCCGAGATAGCGGCTGGCGGTTTCGCTTGAAATCTTAAGTATATTGCTGATTTTATAGAGACTCAACGGGCCGCATGAATGCCGCATCAAGAGTTGAAATAAATCTTTAATTAAGCGGTGGTTTCTTATGTTATGAAAAGCGATAATATCTTTATAGATAATATCGTCCACCAGGGTGTGGAGATATTCCCTCTCTTTGGTCAGTACGTATTCCGGTATCCCCCCGGTTTGCAGGAAATCTTCAAAATAACCTTCCAATAAGGGTTTGTCGCGTTTTTTTACCGTTATATTCTTAAAAGTTAGGTACTCGAAAAAATCTAAGGGCAGAACTTCTATAACATGTTCTCTCCCGGTAAGCATTGCTTTTTTATCTCTCAAAACAGAACTGCTCGAGGAAGTGGCATAAATTTTTATATCATATTTGTCATAAAGATTTTTTAACTGCTGCTGGAATTTGTCTTTATGGGCAATTTCGTCTAAAAACAGGAAAATTTTATCTTCTTTCTTTAATTTCTGCACTTTCCTGAAATCGTCTACGATGTCGATGATCGATTCTGAATTCAAAAGGTAATCATCTAAACTGACATAAAATAGTCGCCGTGGTTCGACGCCTTTTTCTATTAATCTTTTGATAAATAGTTTGAGTAATGTGGTTTTTCCCACCCTCCTTAAGCCGGTTAGCAAAACGATCACTCTCGAATCGAGATACTTCTCCATTTTATCGAGAAGCGACGGTCTCTCGATGAGGTCTCCCGGATGAAATTTGCCTTCCCACCAGGGATTATAATCAAAATAGACATCTTCTTTCATTTGTTCTCCTTACCTCAACATTATACCTCAAATCAAAAGAAAGTCAACCATTTCTTTTGATCCCGGCAAAAGGATTTAGCCAAAACCTTTTGATGGTATCAAAAGGTTTCGGCTAAAAACCAACGATACCGGCAAAAATCGGGCAAACAACCGGGGCAAAATTTCTTTATGGAACCCCGCCTCTGAGCGGATTTTCGGTTATAGTGAAGCGGAAGCCCGGGGCGCCGAGTTTAAGATTTACTGGCCGGCGTTGAAATAATTAGTTGAAGGGCCATTTGACATTAAATTTTGGTTGCAAGGGGTTTCAAAAAATGGTATCATTTGCTTAGGATCATAAAATGCATACAGTAAATATTCGTAATATCGACGATTCGATTTACAAAGCGATCGAGCACGAGTCCCAAAAAAAGGGACTGAGTATTAATAAATTGCTGCAGCAAGTACTTGATAAGGTTTTTTCGGAAAACAAAAAAAAAGTTGAATTTAATGACTTAGACGATTTTTTCGGTACCTGGTCGGAAGAAGAGTATAGGTTAATTAAGGAAGGGACTTCACAGGCGAGAAAAATCGATAAAGAGATCTGGAAATGAAAAAGATCCTGGTGGACACCAATATATACAGTGATGCGATGCGAGGTAAGCCGTATGCGATCGATATCTTTAAACGTAATGAACAGTTGTTGTTTTCTCCGGTTGTAATTGGAGAATTGCTGGCAGGGTTTAAGAGAGGAAAACAGGAAGAGAAAAACAAACGGCAGTTAAAAAAATTTCTTGCAAAAGAGAGGATTTTTGAATTAATAATTTCATCCGATACATCGGAATTTTATGCATTTATCTTAGAGCAGTTGAAAAAACAGGGAACTCCAATCCCCACTAATGATATATGGATCGCGGCTTCAGCCATGGAGAATGGAGCTGCTGTCGCTACCCGGGACGAACACTTTTTAAAGGTAAGAGGAATAATGATTGTTTTTCCCGACAGGTAAAATCGCGGCGCCTTCCTTCAAAAATGAAAAACGGAAATATGGGAAATGAAGAAAGTAAGTGAAATAGGGGCGATACATGGTAAAATCAGGCCGCCGGGAAAATTCAGCGATTTGTAACAAAAATAATCCGTTTTTCCGCCTGCTGTCCGTATTAATCTGTGGAAGAAAATAAAGATTTTAAGAAGGAGTAACTGTATGATGTTTAAAGTTAAAGTTAAGTACGTCTTTAAGACTATTTTTACGCCGCTGTATGGTATTAATAAACAACCTGCCGTACAGGTTTCAACTCCCCGCCGCCCGGTGGGTAGAGGCTGCGGACACCGTCCGTTCAAAAAAGCGCTAATCTTATTCTTATTGATTTGCTGCGCCCTGAGCCTGCCCGCGGCAACCGTTACCATACCGGGTGATGTGAGCTCCATCAGCTTTTACACCGGGTTTTTTTATAACCTCCCGGCAGACGATTTTATATACTACCTGAACGACCGCCTCCTCTTCTTTGAAAACCCCGACGGCAGGCTGTTCCCTACCGGTGTCAGGATCCAACTGCGCCGGGTCCTCCGGGTGCACAAAAAAGTAAAAGAACTCATGCGCGAGATTAATAAAAACGATGCGGAGACAGTCACCATAAACTTGAAAACACAGGAAGGAACTGAGCAAGCAGAGGACCTGATCAGCCTCTTCGGCCTCTACTTAGAACAAAACAAAAAGGGCCGCTGGCAGGTTTATGTAGACGAGTCCAAAGGCGTTATCGACTATTATAAATTCTCCTCGCTGGATATCGACACCTTAGTCAAACAATTAAACAAAACCGGGCTGCTCCATTTTAAGATAACAAATAGCAATCTGACTATCCCCTGGGACTTCGCCTATCTCAACCGGATAACCGGGCTGAATATCGATGCCGCTTCCTTTTTCGAGACAATGGTAGAAAACGAAAAATTCTCCCTGCTGCTGGCCACTCTCTTCCGCCTCTCCGAGAAAGAGCGCAAGTTTTTGGATAACTTAGACGCCTGGCAAAAAATCTACCGGGACAAACAACTGTTGATGGGCACCTTCGTCCTATCCACCGCCCTGCGCACTGCCGGTAACCGTTTAATGGTGCCCGGGGGCAGAGAAGGCGAAGCTTTCTGGTCCTCTTTAGTAGGGGCGGACTGTGTAGATTCTCCCTTGGAATTCCTTGAAAAACTGGCCACTATGGAAGACGGTAAATTCAACTATCTTTATGTGTTCTCTTTTTTTATGCCCGAAGAAAAAAGGAAAGCCCTGCTTTTCGATTATAACGCCGCTGAGATGCTGGACGTTCTTTCCCACCTATACTTGAAAAAAGGCGAAAAAATCGTTATGTCTTCATTACCCGGGCTGCGGGATTTTAACTTCTTTACTTTTTTATATTCGCTGCGGGTAAAGGATGGTAAAATCCAAATCCCAGGCGGTATCCCGGCCTGGATGGAGGTATTAAAAAAGAAGAAGGATAAAAAGGATAAAGAAGATGGTGAGCAAGCCGCGGGCCCGGCCGACCTTATGATAAAATTATTGGAAGGATCGAAGAAGAACGGTAAAAAGATGAGCGCTTTGCAAAAATTCATGTCATTAGATGCGAAGTTTTCCCACCGTCCCGGTTTGTGGACTCCCCAGGTGCTGACCACCCTGTATAACAACTACGAAGAGTATAACATACTGGTGGACTTTATCGAAAGAATCCCCATCAAAAAACCCGGCACGGTGTTAAATCTCTTCCAATGGCTCCAGCCTTTCGGCAAAGTAAACCGGAAAGACAGGGTCATCTATGTGGCGATTTTCCAATCCATGCTGGATATTCTCTCCCACACCGCCAAATATGCTCCGCAGTCATACGATTATGACCGTCTTATTGAAAAACTGATCGATATCCCCCTGACCAAACCGATCTTCTGCGAAGCCATGCTGAACTATTTTAACAAAGAATTAAAGATCAGGTTGAACTACGAAACCATTGACCGGGCACTGCAAAATTTCGTGCTGACAGGAGTGGAAAACCGCACCGTCCGGGTAAACAACTTAGATTACCGCTACCTGGCTAAAGAGCTCTACCGGGATACTATAAAAGAGATTCAAAGCTCCCAGGAAGTTTGTACAATGGCGGACCTGCTTGAAATTATCGACCTTTTAGACGGCATTATAAAATACGACACCGGCAGAGACCCAGACATCGGAGAACGGCTCCACGAAGCCTTTCTTCTCTTACCCCACCCCGATATCAGCGAAGACGCCCCGAAGATCATCCGGGAAAGGGTAATCACCTATCCCCGGTCTGCTTTAGACAAGGATATAGCCCGGCTTACCAAAAGCCTTAAAAGCAGTGCCCCAAAGGAAAAAGTAAAAGAACTTATACAGAAAATCAAAGGAAAATACCTGCTCACCCATTTCAGGGATTATTTACTTTCCATGGTCTATGCCCTCAATGCCAAAAGCGCGGACCTGCGCATTTTCATCAATCCCAATTTGATTCGCCTGCACGACTTCGAAGGTGAAAACGGGCATACTTGCTGGAACTTTGCCGGCCGCCCCAAAAGTAAAATGGTGCCCAAAAGAGGCGCCGGTTTGTTCGGCGACGGTGAAACCACACCCTTTTCCGGCTACTACCTGCGCGGCGGTTTATCCAGGCTGAACATCGTTTTTGCCTCCATCTGGAGAGATCATCTTTTCGGCAGGAATGTCATCTTCGACCCGCAGCATGTAAAAGCCTTCATTGTCAACCTGTTGGATTTTTACCCGGCTCCCAAATTGAACCGGGGCCAGGAATACACTGCCCTGATGGTAGAATTCGGGTTAGAACTGCTGCAAAAAGCTAAGCAAAACGAAAACCTCAAAAACGACGTAATAAAAGAATTGGCTGTTATTACCACCGGCTATCATTACCGCACCATACTGGAGTTCTTAAACGGAAAATCCGAAGATTATTATCTCTTTTTCAGCGAGATCAGGAACTTAGGCGAAAGGTTTTTCAAACAAAAAAAACATCTCAAAGAGTTTTCCGCTGCCCACAAACTGGCTGGTTTCTCTAAACCCTCCAAAGCCCTGAGCGCGGACATAGACCGCTTCGGCAGTATCTACTACAACACCTTCGGCAGTTTGAAACCTTACCGGCTGCACCTTTTCCCCCAGGAAGCGACTAACTTTTTCGAATCCGGTTGGACCGGCGGCGAGATGATCGATGAATTTAAGGTTAAAGTAGCTTACCACGCTCACAAGAGAGATATCCCCGCCTACCTCCTGGGTGAGTTTCTCTTTCAATATTTAGATAAGACCACCCGGCGGTATTACAGCCAGAATTATAAAAAAGACTATTTCAGCACCTATTTTATATTCGACATCTTCAATAATTCATATTTAAGGAAAATATTGAAGACAGCACAGGAAAAAGGCTATCTAAGGATAAAATAAAAAAGAAAGGTATAAAAATGAAAAAGATTAAAATTTTGTTTATGTTGTGTTTGCTGGCAGCGCCCCTGCTTCAAGCAGCGGATCAGCCCGGCATCGAGTTCCTCTCTCCCAAAAACAATGAAATTTGGTTGGGCATGAAGGAGATCAATATCCAGGTAAAGGGTGTCGATCCCGGCACAATACGGGTAGTGGAACTCTATCTTGACGGCAAACTGCTGAAAGAATTTAAAAGGCCGCCTTACAGTCTCAGGTATGATTTCGGCCAGAGGCCCAAATTCAGGAAATTAAAAGCCGTCCTCAGGAACATTAACCAGGACACTTTGAGCAAAGAGATTCGTTCCGATTTTTTCGATGACGTCCAGGAAGTGAATATCATGCAGGTGGTTGTGCCTGTAGCCGTTATGGACCAGAAAGGGAACTATGTGTCCGGGTTGAAAAAGGAAGATTTTATTTTGTTAGAAGACGGCGTGGCCCAGGATATAGATTATTTCACTATAAGCGGCCGCACCAAATTCAACTTAGTACTGCTGATCGACATCAGTTCATCCATGAAGAATAAAATCGGCAAAGTGAAAGAAGCAGCCCGGTTGTTCTTAGAGCAGCTCCTCTCAAAAAACGACCGCGCCATAATCGTTTTTTTCAATCATGACGTATTCGAAGACACCGATTTTACCAACAATATCGACGAGCTTTTTAATTCCATATCGGTGGCATTTCCTTTTGGCGCCACCGCCCTGTATGACGCCATCGCCTACTGTATCAAACTATTGAAAAGCATTACCGGCCGGAATATTATTATTCTCTTTTCCGACGGAGAAGACAACAGTTCTTACATCGACCCCTACACCCTGATTAAAAAAGCGGAAAAGTCCAACTCCGTGATCTATTCCATCGGTAAAAAATTGGGCGCTTATGAAGATAGCCAATACCAGGATTTACTGCGCAAGATATCCTCTTCTTCCGGCGGCATGACGTTTTTCTTCGACAAAGTAGAAGACATCGAAAAAGTTTACCGCAGGATACGGCAGGACATCAGGGCCCAGTATATTTTACAGTTCTCCCCCAAAGATGACAAAAAGCGCCGCCGCTTCCGTAAAATCAACGTCAAAATAAAACGCAAGAAATATCAGATCAGGACAATTAAAGGATATTATCATTAAAGTGGGGGTGTGGTGCACCCACCCTATGAGGGCAGTTAATTATCGATGCTCGCTCCGGTGTTGTCGGATGCTAATTTTACAATGCTAATTGCTAATTTTGAAATGAAATGCTCCTCATATCAAACCGGGAGGGGCGGACGGCGTCCGCACCCCTCCCGGCTCTTTTTGTTCTGCCCCGGTGTGAACTGCTGCCGGGCAGGACGTTGTAATTATGTTATGTTTATGATACGAAGTACATTTAAATTAGGAGGAAATATGAAAAAACTTATTTCGAGTATTGTCATTCTTTTGGTAGTCTTTGCCTTACCGCTGTGCGCCCAGGAGGAGCAGGAGCCAATCAGGGAAGAGGTACAGGTAGTGAACGTAGAGGTGCCGGTACGGGTGTTTTATAAAAAGCAGCCCGTAGATAATTTAACTAAAGAAAATTTCAAACTCTACGAAGGCAAGAAGCAGCAAACTATCACCAGTTTCAAAATCGTCAGGAACAAAATCAAACCTGGGGAACTATCCACTGCCGCCGTTCCCGGCCGTTATTTTGTTTTGGTATTCCGCGTTACTCAATACAATGAGCAATTCAGGGACGGAATCAAGTATATTTTCGATAATGTGCTGACTGAAAATGACCGCCTGATGATTTTTGCCAATAACAAGAGCCTTTTAATAGACAGGATTGGGGACAAAGCGAATTCTCTTTCCAGGGTTAACGACTTAGTGCAGGAGCAGGCCCACTCGTCCCGGGCGCAGCTCATCTCTTATTTACAAAGGCTCGAGCAGGAAGTCGCGAAGACTAAGTTCAAGTTAGCGCTGCGGGGAAGGCAGCCTAACTCCAGGCATATCCAGGATTTTTTAAAAAAGTTTTTAAGGGCCTGGAAAGAATACAAAAAAAGGCAATTAATGCCCAACATGGATAAATTTTACTATTTTGCCAAACATTTAGAAGGCATTAAGTTAGAGAAATGGGTGATTAATTTTTACCAGGTTGAATTGTTCCCCAACATTGCCATGACCGGGGAAATGCGGCGGTCGATCAACCGCATCGTGGGAACGCTGCTGGCCGGCACTTCTGAAGACATAGCGCACGGACGGATAATTCGCAACCAGTTGAATGAAATCGATAAGGAAATGAGTGTTGCCATCGATTTTCCCGCCGAAGACATCAGCAAGTTATTTTACAAAGTAGACGCTGTTTTTCATTCCATTTTTATGCGCAGCATGGTGGGCGTCGTATCCCAGGACGTCGAATACCGCAGGGTGGCCACGGATCTGGAAAACTGTTTAAGGGGAATCACCCGCGCCACCGGCGGCACCCTGGTGGCAAGCAACAACATCAAGGAAGCAGTGGACGGAATCGGCGCCAAGGAGAATATATGCTACCTGTTGACCTACGCCCCCTCCAAACCAAAAAAAATCGGCAAAATCAAAATAAAAGTCAGCGGCGGCAAGAAGTATAAAGTACGTTATGACGACAATATGCGCGCCGATTATATCAAAGAATACATGGGCCAAAAGGAGACAAAAACCCAAACGTCCACCATTCAAATAACGAAATTGGCTTATGATAACCAGAAACTGCATATCGGCGTAGATAGTTTTGTAATATCAAAAACGGGAAAAGGCCCTCAGGGCCGGGTAGGCATCCACATAACCATAACGAATGCCCAGGGCACAAAAATTTATGATACAGGCAAGCCTTTGACAACAAAACAAAATACCATTGCCGTCTCGATACCATTTAAGCTGTCTAGAGGCAAGTATGATATTGTCGTGGATGTCAAGGATTTCTTTACCGGCAAAGTCGCCAAAAAGTTCATCCAGACCAGGGTAAGATAGGCGTTTTGGGGTCACCCGGAGAAGCCGGGCCCCGCTGCGCGGCAGGGAGCGCTTCTCGTTTTTAAATAATTAAAAGTTTTGATC
>JAGLSW010000129.1 GCA_023135565.1 Candidatus Aminicenantota bacterium
GGGCCGGGAAGCCCATCTTTTTTGGCAGGAGAAACTGGCCGGGGGCGTACCGGTGCTGCAATTACCGGCGGATCGGCCCCAGGGCCGGGAGGACAACAGCGGCGCTGTTTACCGGTGCTGGATAGGCAGCGATATTACAGCTTTATTAAAAAAAATAGCCGAAACCCATAATACTACACTATTTGCAGTAATGTTTTCTCTATATTTATTGTTTTTATACCGGGTTTCCGGGCAGCAGGACGTCTCCTGTTCCATTATTTCCGCCGGTAGGGATCATCCTTCCCTGCACGGCATTATCGGTTTTTTTGTCAACAGCCTGATCTTTAAAACCCGGGTAAAAAAACAGCACTCTTTTGTTGATTTCCTTGGTTTTGTTAACCGGGATGTAATCGAGACCCTGCGGCATCAAACTTATCCCTTAGAACCGGTATGTGAAGAATTAGGCATTAGATACCCCGATATACCCGCGTCCATCAATATGATAAATCTCGGCGATACGGCGCTCTCCGGGCAGTTGGAGTCTTTTGCGCCCTATCACATCGAACAGGCCCAGGATGTTAAATTCGAAATCGAAGCCTATATAACCGAATACAGCGACGGCATCGACATGTACTGGGCTTACAAAAAAAATATGTTCGAACCTGCCACTATCACACATATGGTAGATTTATACATCGAACTGTCGGAGTTTTTCGGCAGCAGTCCCGGCAGCACTCTCGAAGAGTATCTTTCCGCGGGAAAAAAGCATAAGGCCGGGAGATTTAAGAAGAAAAAAAGAAGGTAAAAATGCTGGCACGAAAATTTGAAGAACAGGTAAAGAAAATCCCGCACAAGTTGGCGGTAAAAACAATTGAAAGAGAGTATACCTACTTAGAATTGAACCGCTGCGCCAATGGTATTGCCCACCGGGTAACAGCGGCCGCGGCCGGTGGAACAGCGGCCCTGCTGTTTGAACACGGCGTTCATATGATCGCTGCCATATTAGGCTCTTTGAAAGCAGGGAAAGTCTATGTGCCCCTTTCAGCCGATTATCCGGCGGATCGTCTCTCTTACATGTTATCCGACTCGGGAGCGGCCATCCTGCTAACCGATACCCTTAATCTACCCCTGGCGCAAAAATTAAGCCGGGCAAACGATATCCCTTTAGTAAATATCGACAGCGGCGGTTCGCCGCCGGGTGAAGATGAAAACGACCCGGTACGTGATATTACAGCGGATAAACCCGCTTATATATTGTACACCTCCGGTTCTACCGGCCGGCCCAAAGGGGTGCTGCAAACTCATGAAAACGCCGACTATTATAACCGCAGTTGGGTGCGTGTATTCTCTATTACTTCTTCAGACCGGATGACCCTTTTTTCTTCTTTTTGTCATGATGGTTCCGTGCAGGACATGTACAGCGCGCTGTACAGCGGTGCCGCCCTCTTCCCCGTTAATATGAAAAAACCGGGAATACCGGTGGAGTTGTCCGAATTTTTACTGGCTGAGAGAATCACCATCTGGCATTCCGTGCCCTCGCTATTTACCTTTTTTGCCAATACTCTCGACGGCGGCGAATCTTTACCCGATCTACGTTTTATACTGTTAGGCGGAGAGGCGGTACGGGAACATGAGGTGGAAATGTGTAACAAATATTTTCCTCATTCTAAGCTGGCCAACGTATATGGCCAGACTGAATCCTCGGTCAACTCCATTCATATATTCCCGGAGGGCGGCAAGTATAAAAAACCGCTGTTAGGCACACCCCTGGATAAAACCCGGCTTTTTGTAGTCGATGAGGACGGCGATCCTGTAAAGACATTGCAGACCGGTGAAATCCTGGTGGCCTGCCCGCACATTTCCCCCGGGTACTGGAAAAATCAGGCTGCCACCGAGGAGGTTTTCGACCAGGATGAAGAATTGGGAAGAATCTACTGGAGCGGTGATTTAGGACGCCTGTTAATGGACGGCGGCATCGAATTTTTAGGGCGCGGAGATGCCCAGGTGAAAATCAGGGGATTTCGCGTGGAATTAGGAGAAATCGAGACCTGGTTGATGAAACATGAAAGTGTCCGGGAAGCAGTGGTGGTGATGAAAGAACGCCCGGGAGATAAAGGCGTGCCGGGGGATAAATACCTCTGCGCTTATGTAGTGAGCGCAGGTGGTGACGCCGCATCTTCAGTCTTCCCTCATGCAGCAGAACTGCAAGCTTTTCTCTCCCGTTTGCTGCCCGACTATATGGTGCCCGCTTATTTTGTCCAAATCGACAAAATGCCCCTGACTCCCACCAATAAAATAGATCGCAGAGCGCTGCCTGAACCTATTCTCGAGGCAGGAGAGGGTTTTGCCGCCCCGGTGGGCGAAGTAGAAGAAAAATTAGTGGAAACCTGGTCTGAAGTGTTAGGGTTGGAAAAAGACAAGATAAGCGTTTCCGGGAATTTTTTCGAATTAGGCGGTCATTCATTAAAAGCCCTGAGCATGATCTCCAAAACCCACCGGCAGTTCGATGTCAGGGTGCCTCTGCCTGAAGTGTTCCGGGATCCCACCATCAGGGCATTAGCCGGGTATATAAAAGCAGCGAAAAAAGAAGAGTATACAGCCATCGAACCGGCGCCGGAGAAGGACTGCTATGCCCTATCTTCCGCTCAAAAGCGACTGTTTATCCTGGAGCAGCAGGGCGGCCTGGGCACCGCTTATAACATGCCCGGCGCACTGCGGATAGCAGGCCCCATAAACAACGAAATACTGGAAAGGACACTCAGCGCTTTAATCGGCAGGCATGAAAGTTTCCGCACTTCCTTTCATATGCGCCGGGGTGAAGCGGTGCAGGAGATTGCCGCAGTTGTAGAGTTTAAGATAAAGCGATATGATCTGGGCAGCGGCGGCAGCGTCGAGCAGGCAGTAAATGGATTTTTTCAGCCTTTCGAATTAAGCGCAGCGCCCCTGCTGCGAGCCGGTCTGATTACATTGTCGCCACGGGAACACATATTGTTATTCGATATGCATCATATTATCTCGGACGGCATTTCCGTGGATATATTAATGCGGGAGTTTGTCGAACTGTATACCGGCATGGAACTCCCCGAACTGCGGGTGCAGTACAAAGATTTTTCCGAATGGCAGAACCGTTTTTTCGAAAGCCCGGCTTTCTTACAACAGGAAAAATACTGGCAGGAAGCCTTAAAAGGAGAATTGCCCCGGTTACGAATGCCCTTAGATTTCGAAAGGCCCAAAAACCGGACGTTCAGCGGCAGTACCCTCTCTTTTGCAATCGAAAGTCAACTGATGGAGAAATTGGACCGGCTGGCCAGGGGACAAAAAGTCACCTTGAATATTTTGATGTTAAGTCTTTATTTTTTGCTTCTCAGCAAATACAGTGACCAGGAAGATATTATTGTAGGTTCATTGGTAAGTGGCAGGAATCATGCGGATTTAGAAAACGTCATCGGTATGTTTGCTAATTTTCTGCCTATCAGGAGTCGCATTGACCCGGGGCGCACCTTCGGCGAATTTTTGGAAACTTCGCGGCAGGTCATCTTAGCCGCCTATGAGAACCAGGATTGTCCATTCGAAAGAATAATCGACCTGTTGGATTACCCCGTAGATTTAGCCCGGAATCCTTTATTCGACACCATGGTGGTTTTTCATAACGAGTTTGATCCCACCATGCAGTTGGAAATCGACCGGTTGAAATTTTCCCCTTATCCTTTGCCCGGCGCCACCTCCACGCTGGATTTTAAACTGGATATCCGTTTCGGTACAGGGAAAGAACTGCTCTGCCACCTGGAATACGATACCGGCCTATTTAAAGCAGAGACCATGCAGCGTTTTATCGAGCATTTCCGGGTTTTAATAGACCTAACAGCGGAAGACCCTGATAGAAAGATTGCCGGGATCGAGATATTCTCTGAAAAGGAGGAAGCAGCATTGTCAGCCGGGAGGGAACTCGCTGCCCCCGCTCCCCGCAAAGCGCTGCCTTTAGTTGTCGGTGCTACATTTACCGCCGACCCGGTTAGAAACTATATTTTGTGGTGGGGGGAATCCTTCGGGCTGGAAATCGATCTTGTTTTCGCCCCTTACAACCAGGTATTCCGGGAATTATTGGATGAAGAGAGCCGGACATCTACCAACAAGGGTATTAACCTGCTGCTGATCCGTTTCGAAGATTGGATTCGCGACTTAGAGGGGCCCGATGAAGAGAAGTATGAAAAATTGGAACAGGATTTTGAAAACCTAACAAACATATTTAAAAATAAGAAAAAAACTGTCCCTTACCTAATCGGTTTATTCCCAATTGCGGAGTTTCTCTCTTTCAGCCCCCTGCTTAAAACGCACCTAACGGGCCTGTACCGGCGCTGGCGCAAAGTGCTGGAAGAGAGCGACAACACCTATGTGATCGACTTCACTTCTCTAAAAGAACGTTATGCCGTGGAAGAAATTTTCGACCCCTTAACCGATAAAGAAGGCCACCTGCCTTTTACCGGTCAATTTTACGCAGCCATGGGGACCGCCGCTGCCAGGAAAATTTGCGCCTTAGACAGCAGTCCTTTTAAAGTAATCGTGCTGGATTGCGACAACACGTTGTGGCGGGGCATATGCGGTGAAGACGGGGCGGAAGGCGTGAAAATAGATGGCCCTTACCGGGCACTGCAGCAATTTATGCTCGATCGTTATGAAGAAGGTTTCCTGCTGGCATTGTGCAGCAAAAACAACGAAGCCGATGTCTGGGAAGTATTTGAGAAAAATCCCGGCATGGTTTTGCGGAAAGAGCATTTAGTAGGCTGGCGCATCAACTGGCAGCCCAAATCGGGCAATCTAAAAGAACTGGCCGTCGAGTTAAACCTGGGCAGCGACAGTTTTATTTTCTTAGATGACAGCGGCGTGGAATGCACGGAAGTGAGCAGTCGTTGTCCCGAAGTATTAACCCTGCGACTACCCGGGAACCCGGAGAGTATCCCGCTGTTCTTAGCGCATACCTGGGCTTTCGATAAGTTAAAAGTAACCGGGGAAGACCGTTCGCGCACACAACTGTACCGGGCAGAGAAGAAGCGTAAAGAAGTAGAGCAGGAATCGCTTACTTTAGACGGTTTTTTAAAGGGATTAGAGCTTAAGATAAGCATGAATTTTATGGAACCGGGCCAGGTAGAGCGGGTATCCCAGTTGACCCGGCGCACCAACCAGTTTAATTTGAGCACCATCCGCCGCCGGGAAGAGGAGATATTGGAACTGGTAAAAGAGCCGGGAATTCGCTGTTGGGTAATAGAAGTCAGCGACCGTTTCGGCGCTTATGGGCTGGTAGGCCTGGTGATTACAAAAGAGAAGCAGGAGAGTTTATTTGTCGATACTTTTTTGCTGAGCTGCCGGGTATTGGGCCGCGGGGTAGAAGAGGCGATTTTAGCCGGTCTAAGGAAATATTGTGAGGAGCGCCGGTTAGTCAAGTTAGAGGCCGATTATTATCCCACTAAGAAGAACAAGCCATTGTTTGAGTTTTTACAGGCTGAGTGGATATTGGAAAAGGAGCATGGAGAAGAACGTACTACCTTTGTTTACCCCTTTGCGAAGATGTCGGAAGCCATCGAGTATGCGGATTTTTACTATTTAGAGAAGTTTGCCGCTGAAGCTCCCCGGCAGACCGTTGAGAAGAAGGCACCGCAGCCGGTGCAGGGCGCCGTGGACGCGGAGCAGCCTGGAGAAAATAAAGGGAAAGCCGCTCAGCCTGCGCTGTCACCGCCTGAGTGGGATGTGGGAGACGTAGAAACCTCCGGTTTACTGCACCGCCGCTATTTGCTTCCGCTGAAGAATTACCGGGTCAAGTCCTTATTGGAATTGCCCACCCATAAGTTCGAAAAGGAAAAAATCTTTAGGAAGCAGTATGAACAGCCGCAAAATGAAACCCAGGGCAGGTTAGTTGAGATATGGGAAGAGATACTGCAGGAGGAGCGCATCGGGGTAAACGAGACTTTTTTCGAGTTGGGCGGCAATTCTCTCAAAGCCATGAGCCTGCTTTCCGGGATTCATAAAGAATTCAACGTGGAATTAACTTTAAAAGATGTATTCGATAACAAAACCGTCAGGGAGTTGAGCTGCATAATAGACAATGCCGGGGAAAGTGTCTATTCATCGATTGAAGCGGCTGAAAAGAGGGCCTTTTATCCTTTGTCATCGGCGCAGAAGAGGTTGTATGTGCTGCAGCAGTTGGATCCCGAAAGCAGGGTTTACAACATGCCGGCAGTGATGATCCTGGAAGGCAGCCCCGGGAAAGAAAAATTGTATGACACCTTTTGTAAAATGATCGAAAGGCATGAAGGTTTCAGGACATCTTTTCACATGTCGGCTGAGGAACCCGTACAGCAGGTACACGAAGCGGATGAAATCGAATTCGAAATAGAATATGTTGAGGATGCGGCGTCCCTGGCCGGTAAATCGCAGCCGTCTCTTTCCTCCGGCTCACATACGTCCGGTATGCCCAATGTGTCCCATTTAGCTCACCGGTTCATTCGTCCATTTGATCTTTCCCGCGCCCCGCTGCTGCGGGTTGTGCTGGTAAAAATAGAAGATCGGAAACATATACTCATCGTAGACAGGCATCACATCGTTTATGACGGTTCTTCGTCAACCATGTTTTTCCGGGATTTTACGGCTTTATACAGCGGGTCGGGATTACCCCCCTTAGAACTACAGTACAAAGATTATGCCACCTGGCTGAGCAGTCCCGCGGTGTCGGAGGCAAAAAAGAAACAGGAAAGTTACTGGCAGGACATGTTCGCCGGGGAAGTTCCTGTTCTTAACTTGCCCTTAGATTATCCCAGGCCCGCTGTACAGGATTTTGCCGGTTCCAGGTACAGTTTTAGCCTGGGTGAAAAAGAGTCCGGTCTTTTAAAGGCCCTTGCCGAAGCAGAAGGCGTCACCCTTTTTATGCTGCTGCTTACTATTTTTAACGTGCTGCTTATGAAACTCAGCGGCCAGGAAGATATAGTCGTAGGCACCCCGGCAGCGGACAGGAGGTTTCCCGGTTTAGAGCAAGTCATCGGTATGTTTGTCAACACGTTGGCTGTACGGAACTACCCCCGGGGTGATAAGAGTTTCAGGGAATTTTTGTTTGAAGTGAAAGAGAGAACACTGTCGGCTTTTGGAAACCGGGAATACCCTTTTGAAGAGCTGGTAGAGCAGGTGGATGTCAAGCGGGATCTCAGCCGCAATCCCCTTTTCGACGTGATGTTCGGCATGCATAATTTTGCCGCTTACACAGGCGGGACAGAGGAATTAGAAGCAGGAGGTTTACAGTTAAAACCTTATCGATTTGACCCGCGCACCTCGGTTTTCGACATATACATGGCCGCCGTGGAATCAGGGGACAGCCTGTTGTTTAATGTCGAATATCGTACGAAACTCTTTAAAGCGGAAACCATCGAGAGATTCATGGGGTATTACCGAAAGATTGCCTGTTCCATATCCCATATCCTAAATAAAAACGTGAAGTTAGCCGATATCGAGATCATGCCAGAAACAGAGAAAAGGCAGGTATTGCTTGATTTTAACGACACCGAAGTGGATTATCCCCGGCACAAAACCATTCATGGGTTGTTCGAGCAGCAGGCAGCAAGCACCCCGGATCACACAGCCATCGTCGGTCCCTTTTTTAGTGGCGGCCAGGTATCGCTCACTTATAAACAGTTAAACGAAAGCGCGCAAAATTTGGCCGGGATATTGATAAGCAAAGGGGTAAAACCCGGCGTCATCGTCGGTCTGATGGTAGAACGTACAGTGGCGATGATGGTAGGCATAATGGGCATTTTGAAAACCGGCGGCACCTATTTGCCTATTGACCCGGTATATCCCCAGGTTAGGATCAAATACGTGCTCGATAGGAGCGGAGCATCTCTTTTGCTCACCCAGCAGGATTTGCTCGACTCTTTTGAACACTTCGAATTCGACAAAGAAGTCCTGGATATAAATGGCGAATACCTCTATGAAAGCGGCAAAAAGAAAGCGGCTGCCCGGTCTTCTGCTGCCGTGCAGCCCACCGGTCCGGCCTATGTGATCTACACCTCCGGTTCTACCGGGAATCCCAAAGGCGTCGCCATCGAGCATAGAAACGTGGTTAATTTTGTGAAAGGCATGACAGAGCGGATCGATTTTGTTCCCGGCAAAAGCATCCTGGCCCTGACCACTATTTCTTTTGATATATTCGTATTGGAGACGCTGCTGCCCCTTATCGGCGGCATCAAAATTGTTTTGGCCGGGGAAACGGAGCAGAAAGACCCGCAAGCCATGGCCCGCATCATAAAAAAGAATAGGGTCGATATGCTCCAGGTGACGCCGTCCAGGCTAAATTTATTATTGAACAGCGACGCAGAGTTGGCCTGCTTGCAGGGAATAACGGAAATTATGGTAGGCGGTGAAGCCTTCCCGGAGAAATTATTCGACAGCTTAAAGCAGAACTTCCGGGGCAGGATATTCAACATGTATGGCCCCACGGAAACCACTGTCTGGTCGGCGGTCAAAGACCTGACCGGGGTGGAGAAGATAAACATCGGCAGTCCTATTGCCAACACGCAGATATATATCGTTGATAAAAATAACCGCCTGCAGCCCCCGGGCATTGCCGGTGAACTGCTTATCGGCGGCGATGGCGTTGGCCGCGGTTACCTCAACAACCCGGAACTCACCGCCGAAAAATTCCAGCTTGATGTTTATAGGTCCGATAAGTCCTATAAGACCTATAAAGCAGGCGAGGGTGCGGCGCCCCCACCAATTACTCTTTACCGTACCGGAGATTTGGCCCGCTGGCTTCCCGGAGGTGAGATCGATTTCTTAGGGCGCTTAGACTACCAGGTTAAAATCCGCGGTTTCCGCATCGAGTTGGAGGAGATCGAAGACGCACTACAATCGTACCGTGAGAAAAAAATCATAAAAGAGGCAGTGGTAGTTGACAGGGCCGACAGTGACGGCGTTAAATACCTGATCGCCTATATGGTAGCAGCAGAAGAGATAACGGTTTCCGAATTGAGGCGTTATCTTACCGGTAAATTGCCCGATTATATGATCCCCGCTCATTTTGCACAGGTTGAAAAAATCCCTTTAACGCCCAATGGGAAAATAGACAGGCGGGCATTGGATAAATACGGCACAAAATTAGCAGGCGGAGCGATTTACGAGGAGCCTCGAAATGCCCTTGAAGAAAAAATTGCCGCAGTCTGGAAAGAAATACTTAACGTTGAAAAGGTGGGAATCCATGACAATTATTTTGAATTAGGGGGGAATTCGCTTAATATTATCAAAATCAACCGGGAATTACAGGAAGTTTTTCAAAAAGATATCCCGGTTGTAGCCATGTTCAGGTATACCACGGTTCATGCCCTGGCCGGTTTTTTAGGTGGTGAAGAGCAGGATATCCGTGACCGGAAGAGTGAAATGAAAAGAGGTAAAGCAAGCATCCATGCACTGCGAAAAAGAAAAGGAGGTAAAAATGGATGAAACAGCAGCCACAGGCCTGGAAATAGCGGTTATCGGCATGGCCGGCAGGTTCCCCGGAGCCGGGAATATCGACCGGTTCTGGGAAAATTTAAAAAAGGGTGTTGAATCTATCACCTTTTACTCGGAAGAAGAACTCCTTAAAGTGGGAATCGAGCCGGAACTGTTGGCAAATCCCGATTATGTAAAGTGCGGCGGGGGTGTTATGGACGACACGGAGTATTTTGATGCCGCCTTCTTCGGTTATTCTCCAGTTGAAGCGGAAATGATGGACCCGCAGATGCGTATATTCCATGAGTGTGCCTGGCATGCCTTAGAGGATGCCGGTTATAATCCGGCGGTATATGATGGCCTCATCGGACTTTTTGCCGGAGCTTCTTTTAGCATAGCCTGGGAAGCGCTGGCGCTTTTCTCCGGCAAAATCGACGATCTCGGTATGCTTGCCGGTTCTTTGTTGTTTGACCGGGATTTCTTGTGCACCCGGGTATCTTACCGCCTCAATTTGAAGGGACCCGCTGTCGCGGTAAAAACTGCCTGTTCTACTTCTTTGGTGTCGATTCACATGGCCTGCCAGTCCATCCTGGTAGGGGAATGCGACATGGCGTTGGCCGGTGGTATAACGATAACGATTCTCCAAAAAACCGGTTACCTGTACCGGGAGGGGAAAATTTTTTCCCCGGATGGACACTGCAGGGCCTTTGATGCCGTTTCGAAAGGGACGGTTGATGGAGATGGCGTCGGTATCGTTGTTTTAAAACGTCTCGAAGACGCCCTGGAGGATAGGGACCATATCTACGCTGTGGTAAAAGGCTCTGCCATGAACAACGACGGCCTGAGAAAAGCCGGGTACACAGCCCCCAGCATCGAGGGTCAGGCTGAGGTCATTAAAATGGCCCGGCAGAGGGCGGAAGTTGAACCGGAAAGCATCGGTTACGTCGAAACCCACGGCACCGGCACGGAATTGGGAGACCCGGTGGAGATCGAAGGATTGAAACTTGCTTTTAATACAGATAAAAAACAATTTTGTCCTATCGGTTCCGCTAAAAGCAATGTCGGCCATTTGGACAGCGCCGCCGGGGTGACCGGTTTTATTAAGGCCGTGCTGACCCTGAGAAACAAACAAATACCGCCCAGTATTAATTTTGAAAAGCCCAACCCGAAAATCGATTTCGAGAACAGTCCTTTTTATGTGAACACGGAATTAACCGAATGGAAACAGGATAACCGGTTTCCCCGGCGGGCAGGCGTTAGTTCTTTCGGTATCGGCGGTACCAACGCCCATGCCGTTCTCGAAGAAGCTCCGCCCCGGGATAGGGAAGAAGATTCCGCAAGCACAAGGGAGTATAAACTGTTAGCGCTTTCTGCCGGGACGGAAGCGGCTCTTGAAAGAGTCACCGGGAATTTATCCGGGTTCCTCCGGGAGAATAGCGAAATGTCCCTGGAGGATATCGCTTATACGCTGCAAGTAGGCCGTAAAGCCTTTGAATACAAGAAATATTTCGTATGCTCGAAAAGCGAAGAGGCTGTCGATTTTTTTGAATCGCCGGAGAATAAGGAAGCAAATACATTTTTTTCGAAAGACAGCAGTAAGCCGGTTGTGTTTATGTTTCCCGGTCAGGGGGCGCAGTATGTGAATATGGCATTGGAAGTGTACCGCAGCGAACCGGTGTTCCGCCGGGAAATGGATCGCTGTTTCGACATTCTAAAATCACAGGGTCTCGAAATAAAAGACATACTGTATCCGCATCTATCCGCCCCTGCAGGCAGCAGCGCCGCGGGCCCGCGCCTGGAGGATCGATCCGCCGCCCTGGCTCAAACCGAGATCACCCAACCGGTTATTTTTATGGTGGAGTATGCGCTGGCAAAGTTGTTAATGAGTTGGGGGATAATGCCTTATGCCATGATCGGTCACAGTATCGGCGAGTATACGGCAGCCTGCCTGTCCGGGGTTTTTTCCTTAGAAGACGCATTAAAAGTGACGGCCTTAAGGGGCCGGTTGATGCAGGGGGTGCCGCCGGGAGCCATGTTAAGCGTCCCCCTGCCCCAGGAGGAATTGACCCCCTTGATGGAACCGGACATTTCCCTGGCTGCGTTGAACAGTTCGTCTCACTGTGTGGTTTCCGGCACATTTGCAGCCCTAGACCGCTTCGAAGCCCGTTTAAAAGAGATGGACCGTCCCTGCCGGCGTCTTCATACTTCCCATGCCTTTCATTCCGCCATGATGGACCCCATCCTAAAGGAGTTTGAAGAGAGTCTCAGAAAAGTCCGGCTGGAGACCCCCACCATTCCTTTTGTATCGAATAAAGCCGGTCAATGGATTTCCACCGGCGAAGCGGTGGACCCCGGTTATTGGGCCGGGCATATCCGGGCTGCCGTGAATTTTAGAGACGGGTTAAGCCGGTTACTGCAGGAAAAAGACGCATTATTTATCGAAGTGGGCCCCGGGAATGTATTGAGTACTTTTTTACGGCAGCATAAAGATAAAACAGCGGATCATTTTGTAACCAACTTAGTAAAGCACCCCAATGAAAAGACCGCGGATGAATATTACCTATTAAATAAAATAGGGCAATTATGGCTTTATGGCCTGGATATAGATTGGCAGAAGTTCAATGCCCATGAAAAAAGATACCGGCTATCTTTGCCTCTTTATCCCTTTGAACGCCGGGCATTTCCTTTTGATGTCGCGTCCGTATTGAATGGACTGAAAACCGGTCAACTGTATCGTGAAGGAGCGGGAGAGCAAAAGGGGGAAAAGTTACCGGCAGCGGGAGAACCTGCCGCTGAGAAGAAACCGCTGCTGCATTCGAGGCCCAATTTGACCACTCCTTATGTTGAACCCCGCGGTGAGATGGAAAAGGAATTGGCAAATATCTGGCAGAGATATTTAGGTTTTCAAACCATCGGCATCAACGACAATTTTTTTGAATTGGGAGGGGATTCCTTGAATGCCGGTACAATTAATGCCCGGGTGCACCGCGAATTGGGCGTAAAAATCCCCCTGGCGGAGATATTTAATTCTCCTACTATCAGGGAGTTGTCCCAGTATATCGCGGGAGCGGCGGAAAGCAGTTATGCCGGCATAGAAGTGGCGGAAAAGAAAAAATATTATCCATTATCTTCGGCGCAGAGACGGTTGTATATTTTACAGAAGTTTGAAATGGAGATTACCGCCTACAACATGCCGAATATATTATCTATAGAAGGAGGCTTGGATAAAGATAGATTAGCGCAAACCTTTAAGAAATTGATAGACAGGCATGAGAGCCTGCGCACCTCTTTTGAGATGGTGGACGGCGTGCCGGTCCAGGAAATTCACAGCCCCGGCGAAATCGAATTCGAAATCGAATATGTTGAGGGGTCGGCGCCCCCGGCCGATAAGCCGCTGCGCGGCAGTACGACAAACGGCGAGCCCCAGTCGCTCCTTTCCGCCGACACCCATACGTCGGATATGTCCTATACGTCCAATATAGTTCGCCAATTTATACGTCCTTTTGATTTATCGCAAGCGCCGCTGCTGCGAGTGGGATTGGTTCATACCCTCTCCCCGGGGAAGGAGCACGGTGAGCAGTATATTTTGATGATAGACATGCACCATATCATCAGCGACGGCACCTCTCAGAATTTATTGGTAAGGGATTTTGTTTCCCTGTATTCCGGGCGGGAACCGGCTTCCCTCAGGCTCCAATATAAAGATTATGCGCAGTGGCGGCAGAGCCCCCAGGTGCAAAAAAGGTTAGCCGAACAGGAAGCTTTCTGGTTAAATGAATTTGCCCGGGAGGCGCCGGTATTAAACCTGCCTACCGATTTCATTAGGCCCCAGGTGCAGAGTTTCGCGGGGTCTATGGCCCGGTTCGAATTAAATAGCGAAGAGACAAAACAACTAAAGGAAATCGCTCACAGCCGGGGAGCCACCTTATTCATGACGCTGTCGGCCATCTATAATATACTGCTGGCGAAGTTAAGCGGGCAGGAAGATATAGTGATAGGCACTGCCATTGCCGGGCGTAAACATACGGATTTAGAGCGAATAGTGGGCATGTTTGTCAACACTCTTGCCCTGCGTAATTATCCTTCCGGGGAGAAGAGTTTCGCGGTATTTTTAGAGGACATAAAAGAAAGAACATTAAAAGCCTTTGAAAACGACGACTACCAATTAGAAGATCTTTTAGATAAACTGGTATTAAAAAGGGATACCGGCCGGAATCCTTTGTTTGACGTCATGTTCATACTGCAGAATGTTCAAGACGCTTCGGCTTCCGCTGAGATAGCACCGGCGCCGGGGGAAGAGAGTTTACAAATAAAACCCTATAGTTACGAAGAGGAAGTGGCGAAATTTGATTTAACTTTGACCGCCGCTGAAAGAGACGAGAAATTGTTTTTCTTTATGGAATACTGCACCAAACTGTTTAAGAAGCAGACCATAAAAAGGTTTATAGATTATTTTAAAAATGTAGTGTCCGCCGTCTCCACCGATCCGGAGATAAAGTTATCCGGTATACAAATCCTGGCGGAAGCCGAAAAGAAACAAATTTTGTTTGATTTTAACGACACGGAAGTCCCTTTTCCACAGGACAAAACAATCCACCAATTGTTTGCGGACCAGGTGGCGAAAGCGCCGCACCATACTGTGGTAACCGGTCCCCTCCTGGCTGCGGGCAGTGAAAATGAACGGGGAACGGCAGCCGGGGAGCGGGTATCCTTGACCTACGAACAATTAAACCGGGAAGCGGAAAATTTGAGCCGGTTATTAACGGCAAAAGGAGTGCAGCCGGACACCCCGGTAGGCTTACTGTTGGAGCGTTCCGTCGAATTGATCGTAGGTATTTTGGGGATTTTGAAAGCAGGCGCAGCATATCTTCCTATCGACACCGAGTATCCCGAAGAGAGAAAGCGTTACATGCTGCGGGAAAGCAGCGCCGCGTTACTGCTCACCTCCCGCGGCTTGATTACAGAAGTTGACCGGCTGGCGGGTTTACAGGTTGAGAGAATCCTGGTAGATGAAAGAGGCAGCGGTACGCAGGCGCCGGATGCGGCGTTTGCAGGACAGGTGCAAGCAGGTGGAAGTTCTCAGCCGTCCACCGGTCTCGCTTATGTAATCTACACATCCGGCTCTACCGGTAAACCCAAAGGGGTGGCTATCAGTCACCGCAATGTGGCGAATTTCATAAAAGGCATGACCGGGGTGATAGATTTTTCTCCCGGGAAAAAGCTCCTGGCCGTTACTACGATTTGTTTCGACATATCCGTATTGGAGATACTGCTGCCCTTAGTGGAAGGATTAAAATTTATCATTGCCGATGAAGTAGAGCAGAGAGTGCCGGAACAATTGGCCCGGCTAATTGTGAAGCAAGGAATCGATATGCTCCAGTTTACGCCCTCCCGGCTCAACCTGTTACTCAGCAGTGATAATGACCTGGACTGCTTACGCGGTGTGAGCGATGTGATGGTAGGCGGCGAAGCCTTCCCGGAGCGTTTATTCCGGGCTTTGCAGGAGAAATATAAAGGTAAGATATATAATATGTACGGCCCCACGGAAACCACCGTATGGTCCGGTATAAAAGATTTAACCACCGCGGAAAGGATTACCATCGGCAGTCCTGTGGCCAATACCCAGGTATACATTTTGGATAAATACGGGAGTGTGCAGCCGGTAGGCATAACCGGTGAATTGTACATCGGCGGGGAGGGTTTAGCCCGCGGTTACCTCAATCGCCCGGAACTCACCGCCGAGAAGTTCATAACAGCCTCAGCCTTCGGCATTCAACCCCAGCCCGCTCAGTCCTCACCAATCACTCTTTATCACACAGGTGATTTGGCCCGCTGGCTCCCCGGCGGTGAGATCGATTTCTTAGGCAGGATCGACAACCAGGTAAAAATCAGGGGGTTCCGCATCGAATTAGGAGAAATAGAGAATCTTTTAACCGCCCATGATAAGATAAAAACCGCTGTGGTGGCCGCCCATGTATCGGAGCGGAAAACGCCCGGCGGCAGTGTGGTGGAAAAAGAAAAGTATCTCTGCGCCTATATCGAAGCGGAAGGGAAACCGGACGTTTCCGAACTAAGAGATTATTTATCCAAACAATTGCCTGTTTATATGGTGCCCTCGTATTTTAAACAAATAGAGAAAATGCCGCTCACTCCTGCCGGCAAAGTCGATCTCAAAGCATTGGCAGCAGCGGGTGAAGCATTGACCACTTCGGTTGAATATGTGCCGCCCGGCACTGAGCTGGAAATAAAAGTTGCCGCTGTCTGGAAAGATGTCTTACAGTTGGACAAAGTCGGTATCGATGACAACTTTTTCGACCTGGGAGGCAATTCTTTAGATATTATTAAAGTGAACACCAGTTTGCGGGAGATATCGGACAAAGAGCTTTCGGTGGTGGCCATGTTTAAGTATTCCACCATCCGTTCCCAGGCCAACTATTTTGCCCAAACCGGGAACGAGGCCGAAGCTCCGAAAATCGATCGTTCCCAAGCCCTACAAAGAGGAGCGAAGGACCGGAATCGAAGACGGCAAATGAGAAGAAAAATAAAAAAATAAAATGAACTTAAACAAAAATTTCGATCAAAATTTTTTAAGGCCGCTTCGCGGCAGAAGCCAACGATGGCCGTTTGTTGTGCAGAGAAGCGTATCGCTCATCAAAAGTTTT
>JAGLSW010000013.1 GCA_023135565.1 Candidatus Aminicenantota bacterium
AAAATATTTCGTGCTTCATGCTCCCAGGCAAACCGGTAAGACTTCCTACATGCTGGCCCTGATGGATTATATCAATAAACGGGGCGCCTATAAATGCCTGTATGTCAACGTAGAGTCCGCCCAGGCTGCCAGGGGAAATGTGGAAAAAGGCATACGCGCTATCCTGGATGTAACCGCGGGTATGGCCGCCGACTATCTCGACGACACTTACCTGCTGGATAACTGGGAACAAATTTTCAATAAAAGCGGTGAATATTCGGCCTTTTTTACCGCACTAAAAAATTGGTCGAAACAAAGCTCCAAACCCCAGGTGCTGTTTATCGACGAGATCGATGCCCTGGTAGGAGATACCTTGATCTCCGTACTGCGGCAATTGCGCAGCGGTTATACTATGCGCCCGGAATTGTTTCCCCAGAGTGTCGTTTTATGCGGCGTTCGAGATGTGCGGGACTACCGTATCTATTCGGAAAAAGACAAAGACATCATAACCGGCGGCAGCGCTTTTAACGTCAAGGCCGAATCTTTGCGAATGGGTAGTTTTACCGCCGCGGAAATAAATACGCTGTATAACCAACATACAAAGGAAACAGGCCAGGAGTTTGATGATGCTGTATTTCCCCTGGTCTGGGAGTTGACCGAAGGACAGCCCTGGTTGGTCAACGCCCTGGGATATGAAGTTTGCTTTAAAATGAAAGAGGGACGTGACCGGGCCAAAACCGTTACCGCGGATAAAATCGAACAGGCCAAAGAGAATCTCATCATGCGGCGGGAAACCCACTTAGACCAACTTGCCGATAAGTTAAAAGAAAAACGGGTGATCCGGGTACTGGAACCCATCCTTTCCGGCTTCGGGGATGTGGAAAAAATCCCCACCGACGATATCGATTATGCCGTAGATTTAGGATTGATAAAAAAAGAACGCCAGATCAGGATTTCCAACAAGATATACAAAGAAGTAATACCCAGGGAATTGACCTACAGCGCCCAGTTGACCATTCTACAGGAAGCCCCCTGGTATATGAATGAAGACGGCAGCCTGGATATGGATAAGCTTTTGACATCGTACCAGGATTTTTTCCGGAAACACTTCGAAAGTTGGGTGGACGGTTTCGATTATGCGGAAGCGGGGCCGCAATTGCTGCTGCAAGCTTTTTTACAGCGTATCGTCAACAGCGGCGGCCGGGTGGAAAGGGAGTACGGCCTGGGCAGGCAGCGTACCGATTTGCTGTTGACCTGGCCCCACCGGGAGGGCGTTCAACAAGTCGTGCTGGAATTGAAAATCCGCCACCTGCATTACGGCCTGGATACGGTTATCGAAGAGGGCCTGGAACAAACCTGGGGATATATGGATAAATGCGGCGCCCATGAGGGCTGCCTACTGGTTTTCGATAGATCTGATACGTTAACCTGGGAGGAGAAAATATTCAAAAAAGAAGAGATATATAATAATGTAAAGATCGGTGTTTACGGTATGTAACACTACTTGCCTGGGGAGGTAGTAAGGGGCGACCCCCTTAGGTTCTAAAGAAAAAAAATTTAGAATTGTTGACGAAACAGTCTAAAACATGTACAATATTCCTGTACGTGATTCGCAATTATAAAAGGAGGCGCCGATGTTGATACAAACAACTTACACCGATGCAAGGGCACAGTTTGCCAAACTTTGGGATGAAGTGACCAACAACCGGGAAGTGGTTATTATAAAAAGAAGGGGAGCCGAAGATGTAGCGCTTATTTCAGCTTCTGAATTAACCGGGCTGCTGGAAACCAGTCATTTATTAAGGTCACCCAAAAATGCGGAACGTCTATTGGCAGCCTTTGAGCGAGCCGCGAAAAAAAAAGGAATGCCCCAAACGATAGAAGAGTTGAAAAAAGAGGTCGGGGTTGAGTAAAAAAAAGGCAAAAGATGCTGTAAAACAAAATATCGGGAAAGAGGCGGTATTCCAACCGGAATTCCGGGAAGACCTGCGCTATTGGGTGAAAACCAACCGGAAAGTCGCCCTTCGAGTCTTTGAGTTGATCGAGGCGATAATGAGGAATCCTTTTACCGGCATCGGCAAACCGGAACCTCTTAAATTCATGCTTTCCGGCGCCTGGTCGCGCCGCTTAACCCAGGAGCACCGGATTGTTTATGTGGTAAGTAAAAATCGAATCGATTTCTTACAATGCCGTTATCATTATTAATAATAATTCCCCACAAAATGGTTGGCGGCGCATGACTGCTGCATCCTGCCCGCAGCCATGTACCGCCCTGCTAATCCGGGTCGCCGGATCACGCCTTTCGGGTTGTCAGATTTCCGTCACCATTACTGGAAAATGTTAACATGCAAGACCTGACCCCCGGGGTTCGTTCTAACCCGGGTTACCGGACCGCGCCTTACCGAATGTCAAATGTTGAGACGCGGCCCCGTTAGATTCGGGGGGATGTTTTTTAGCTCTATTTTGTTTTTTCAGCAAACTTTCACGAATTATTATTAAAAAGGCATTGACAAATACACAATTTTATATTATTAAATAAGCGAAGCGAAGATAAAGAAACGAGGTAAAAATATGTCTAAATCGGTAACAGTAAGCGCGAGGATCGACGTAAGGCTGAAAGATGAGGTAGATTCTATTTTTAAATCCATGGGATTATCGGCATCCGAAGCTATCACCATGTTTTATAATATGGTCAGATCTAAAAAAGGGCTTCCTTTCGACGAGAGGGTTCCCAACAAAGAAACCGTCCAGGTTTTTAATGATACCGATGCAGGCAAAAACTTGAATTATTGCGAGAGTTTTGACCAGATGTTCGAGGAACTGGATATTTAATGCTGGAGCCGGTTTATACAAACAGGTTCAAAAAGGACTTGAAAAGAGTGAAAAGGCGAAAAAAAGATACCGGGAAGTTAAAAGCAGTTATGCTCGAATTAGGAAGGGATATGGGTTTGGATCCTCAATATCAAGATCACAAATTAGGAGGCCGGTGGGCAGGCAGAAGGGAGTGTCACATTGAACCGGATTGGCTGTTGATCTATAAAATAGATGTTCAGTATATTATCTTCGAAAGAACCGGTTCGCATGCCGATCTTTTTTAGAGTGCGCTGGATGGTGAGAAACAATACCGGGAAATAAATTAGTCTATCCTATTTTCTTCCACAAATTTGCACATTCCAACGCACCGGGGCCGGTCGGCAAAATGTTAACAAACAAGACCTGACCCCAGCAGCATGTGAGGTTTTCGATTTTTCTCAATAATGTCGATAATGTGTTTGAAAATTTGTGTGATTCAGTATATAATTGTTATATGGAATTGATGAGACAAAAAAAACCGCATGGGCCAGGAACACGCGGCACTCCTCTAAATGTCGCCATAAAAAATAAAATATCAACGGTACTCCGGCAAAGAGGAATTGCGGTTAAAGAAATCATTCTTTTCGGCTCCAGGGCCAGGGGTGATTTCGATAGGCACAGCGATTACGATATCCTGGTCATCATAAAAGAACAGATCGATACCGGGAAGAAGATCGAAATAACCGAACTTATTCGCACGGAATTGGCAGCGCTTATGATTTCAAGCGATATCGTTTTAAAGTCTCTAAAGGAAGCGGAATACTATAAAGACAAGATCGGCAGCGTGGTCAGGGAAGCTTTTAAAGAAGGGGTGCCGTTGTGATTGACGCTTATTTAAAAAAGTGGCTGGTTAAAGCCCTGGAAGATATAACCCTGGTTGAGCATGAATAGTGAAATACAACTCTCTTTCGATTAATTCTTCTATATTCTTTAGGCGTTTTAAAGGGTCTACCATATAGTGCTTTTCCGGGAAACATAATCCCGCGGTATTGAAAAATTTGTTTTTCATAGTCTTATTTTAAAATAAATCGGTATTCAATTCAATAGCCGGACAGATAAAATACGCAGTATTTCGTGAAAGTTTTCCAAATTCAGCCCCTTATAGGCTCCCCGCGCCGCAGGGATCATCATTCATCATTCATAACTCATCATTCAGCCCTTCTCACTCTTCGCCTGCTGCCACAACTCCTCCATCTCATCCAAACCGGCTTTCTCGATATCCCTGCCCTGCTCTTTTAAGCGCTCCTCGATGTAACGGAAACGCTGTGAAAATTTCTTGTTGGCGCTGCGCAGCGCAAATTCCGGGTTGACACCGGCGAGGCGGGCTACATTGGCAGTGGCAAAAAGAATATCTCCTACCTCTTCGGAAATTTTCTCCCGGCTGCCTTTCGCGAGCTCCTGCTTGAGCTCTTCCACCTCTTCTTCTATTTTTTCCAAAGCCGCCGGGGGATTATCCCAATCGAACCCTACACTGGACGCCTGTTCACCCAGCCTTTTGGCAGTAGAAAGGGCCGGCATGGCATCCGGGTAATCGGAAAGAATACTGTCTCTCTTCTTTTCGCTCTTTTTTATTTTTTCCCAGTTCTGTTTGACCTCCTCCGCGGAGGACACCGTCGCAGTGCCGAAAATGTGCGGATGGCGGTTGATTAATTTTTTGCTGATGGTCTCGATCACATCCCTGATATCGAAATTATTTTTCTCCTGGTGGATGCGCGATAAAAACACGATCTGCAGCAGCAGGTCGCCTAACTCTTCTTTTTGTTGCGGCGGCGATTTTTTTTCGATGGCCTCTACCAGCTCGTAAGCCTCCTCGAGCACATACTCTTTCAAAGAACCGGGAGTCTGTTTCCTGTCCCAGGGGCACCCTTTTACCGGGTTTCTCAACTGTTTCATAATTTTTATTAGATTATTGAATTCTTTCATCTTGTTTTTTTTTGATTTTTTTGTTATATTATAAGCGTTTCTCAATAATAATACTTTTTTGACAGGAGTGCAAGCAGCAGGCGCAGAAAAATGGAGAAAGATATTAAAGCTATCATAGTGATGCTGGCTACCCAGGCGATGATAAACCTGGGAGAAATTCAGGACCCTATGTCCGGTGAACTTAACGATAATCTCCCGGGCGCCGAAACCTTTATGGACCTACTGGCAGTAGTTGAAGAAAAAACCAGGGGAAATCTAACCGCTGAAGAAGAGAAGTTCCTATTCGAGGTCAAGGCGAACCTGGCTAAAGTCTACAAAAAAAAAGTAAATTTAAATACAGGATGAAACAATGAAGAATAAGGCATTATTAGTTTTTTTAATTTTTTTCTGTACGGTCGCGGTTTTCTCCCGGGGCAATCCCTGGGGCAGCCTGAAGAAGATATATTTTTACGACTCTACCCAAAAATACAGCAAAGTGGCCGAGGAATTACAGGCCATTAATTTTGCCGAGATTAACAGGGGTGACCGGAAAGAAATTGCGCAGCACCTGATAAAATTTGGGGATTACTATTTTTCTAAGAAAAAAAAGGACCTGGCCGAAGCATTTTATAAGAAAGTAGTTAATCTCTCCCCTGAGTACTGGTACATCTACAACAAATTGGAGAAGTCCAACCGTTCTAAAGGAAATTCTTTTCCCGATTCTAATAATATTTTCCGGCAGTTGGCAATGACCTTTAAAGATTTCAGGTCGGCTTTTTTGATGTTGAACGGTTTTATTAATACCTTCTTTTTTTCCGGGATTTTCGTGTTTTTTATATTTTCCATCACTTTGTTTACCAGGTATTTTAGATTGGCCGGGAATGACCTTTTGATCGATGACAGCGGAAGACTGGATCTTAAAAAGACAATAATTATGGCCCTGGCGTTATTATGGCCTGTTTTTATTTTGTCCGGTTGGTTGGTTTATCCCTTTCTAATAACCGGTTTTTTGTGGAACTATCTAAGTAGTAATGAGAAAAGAACCATAAAATTTGTTTTAGGGTCGATAATTTTCCTGTCGCTTGTTTACAGCTTGAATCTCTCCTTTGAAAGAACTATCCAGGGCAGGGGTTTCAAAATAATGCAGCAGGTTCAAGACGGCAGTTTGTTCGATAGGAATGAATATGAAAGATTCGATGATGAATTAAAAGTTCTCCAGGCCTTTAACTATTACGATAATAAACAGTTCGATACGGCTCTCGATATTTTAGCAGCCACCGGGGAAAATTATAGGAGCGTGTTAAAGTTCGATCTGCTGGGAAATCTTAATTTCAAGTCCGGGGATATCGATCAAAGTATCAAATATTACAAAGATTCTTTGAACCTCGATGAAAAAAATGAGATTGCATTGAACAATTTTGCCCTGGGTCTATCGAGAAACGAAAACCCCGAAGCTTTCGATTCCTGGGCCAAAAGGTACCCCGGCATTAACGCCTACAAAGATCGGGCGCTGGAACTGCTGGATGTTAAAGAGATACCGGTTATTCTCTGGAAGAGGCTCTTTAATTACCCGGGGGAAAAGTATAGTTTGCCCTTGTTTCTAAAAAAGATATTCGCTGAATTTTTTTTATTACCGGTTTTTTATTGTATTTTGTTTTTTGCTGCCTATATCATGTTGTTAAAGAGGTTCTATGCCAATGTAGGCGATAGTACCTATTGCTCCAAATGTTCGCGGATCATTAAGAAAGCTTCGATACACAAATCCTATAGATACTGTGATGAGTGTCACCAGTTATTCTTCATTAAAGATGTAATCTTTCTCGAAGCGAAAGTATTAAAGGAAAAAGAGTTAAATAGGAAATTCAGGAAAAAATATGCTCTTATATTGTTATTGTCGCTTTTCATACCGGGTTTAAACCTGAACTACAGGAATAAGAAATGGTTATTTGTTTTCCTGACATCGGCGGTTTATTTTTTACTCGGTTTTGCGATTGTGAGTATGATTGTTTTTGATAGGGTATTTGCCGCGGTGCCGATGTTTTTTAATTTTATTGCCGCGGCCGGTGTCATTTTATATTTTCTCGTTAACCTATTTTCCGTCTTAGGAGTAGAAGATGGCGTTTAAAGGTACATTAAAAGAATTTAAAGTCCCCGATATCCTGCAGTGGTTCTCCCTGCAGGGAAAAACCGGCATATTGACCTTTACCAAAGATGATGGTTTCATTACTTTGATTTTCGAGTTAGGTTTGATTGTAGGCGTTGATTCCTTTCCCAGGAAATTGGAAATGAGAGTCGGCAGCGTACTGGTAAAACAGGACATTGTCGGTGAAGAGATGCTGCAGCGGGCCCTAACTATCCAGAAAAGGACGAAGCAGAAGATCGGTGAAGTTTTAATCGGTATGGGTTTAGTGGAAGAGCGAACGGTAAAAGAAGCGTTAAAGACCCAGGCCGTGGAGATTGTGCTGTCGCTTTTTAAATGGAAAAAAGGCAGTTATGATTTCAAAGTAATGGAGACTTTAGACCCCTCTATGAAAGTCATCGATCCCATGCCCATGGACAATATGATCATGGAAGGGGTCCAGATGCTCGATGAGTGGCCCCTGATCATGCAGCATGTTCCTAACGGGGATGTAATTTTCCAACCTGCCCCCATCGAAACCGATAATATCAAGATTATCGACGAAGATGAAGATGAAAAACCCAAGGGTAATGGGATTTTCTTAAGCCAGACTGAAGCCGGGTTATTGAAGTATATAGATGGGAAAAACAGGGTGAAGGACCTGGTGGACTTAGGGATATTTACCGAGTATAAGGTGTATAAAGGGCTTTTCAACCTGGTAAGAAAATCGGTGATAGTGGCCAAAGAGAAGAGTAAAACCGATATGGTGCGCCAGGAGAAGTTGGTTGATGAATTGAGAGCGGTTTCCAGGGAAAGAATCAATAAAATGTTTTTTGTTTTCCTCGTGCTCATCTTGGTGATGTTTATTATCGGTTTTTTCAAGCCCCTGCGTCCCTTGAATAGTGATAATGTGTTGTTAAAGGGTGATTTGTATGAGCGGGCGTTTACCGGTCTCGATAAGCCCCGCGGCGAGCAAAAAAAAGCTGAATAATATAAGTGCGCTCAACAAAAGTTTTGTTCAAACTTTTTCAACCCTGCGGCGCAGGGAACCTATAAGGGGCTTCGAAGCAGTGGGGGCGATAGCGCTTCTAAATTATTAGAAGTTTT
>JAGLSW010000130.1 GCA_023135565.1 Candidatus Aminicenantota bacterium
GGCCAAACTTTTAAAAAAGTTTGAACAAAACTTTTTATGAGCGATACGCTTTCCTACCTTGAAAACGTACCTTATTGCCTCCCAGGGGCCTACAAACTTTTGTTTTTTAGATAACACCACTTATAGGCTCCCCGCGCCGCGGGCTTATTTCTTCCACTCCGGGATACGTCCGGGCGTCCAGGGCGCTCCTACCGCTTCCATGGCTTGCTCTAATTTTTTCAGATCCTCTTCGATCAACTGCTTGAGCTTCTTTACCTGGATTTCATACTCCTCTCCGGCTATACGATACTGGTCCTTCATGGTCTGGGTGGGCGCGGAAGTAGAACGCCAATGACTGTATATCAAATTACCTACCCGGCGGCTGATGCCCGGAGGCTGGTTGGCATTCCGACGGCTGATACTGCGGTCACCAAAAAACGCCCGCCGTACCTCTTTGACTTGCCCGTCTATGGAAGCGGCTGCTTTTACCATTTCCAACGATGCTCCAGGCGTATTGGATAAAGCTATTTTTATTCGTTTTACCCGGTCCGATAAATTCCTGACCACCTGGGAAGTCCCCCGTACCACACGGGACAACTCCGCTACTTTTCCCTGGAATTCCACTAAGGCTTTTCGATCAGCGGCGGGAAGCGTTGTATTATCAAGGGCTTTGGCCTCGAAAACCTGCGGGCCGGCCAATTTGCTAAAAACACCGTCTGCGAATTTCCCTATGGTCACTTTGTACTTCCCGGGCAAAGCCAGTGTACCGCTGCCGGAAAAAGGCTTACTATCTTCATCGATGGGATCGGTCGAGGCATAACAGAAATCCCAGGTTAAACGCTGAAGCCCGGCCGCGGCTTTGGTTTTTAACTTGCGCACGACACTGCCTGCTTCATCGGTTACGATAAATAATAGGTAGGGCGGCTCTTCTTCATCTTCGGTACGCAGTTGCTCGAAAGTGGGATAAGTAATGGGTACGCCTTTTTTTTGCGCTTTTTTCTCTGCTGCTTTTCTTTTTTCTTTTTTGGTTTTTATGGAGTCTTTTAGATAATAGGTAAACACAGCGCCTATAGGTGGATTTTTGGCGGCATAATAAGTAGAACCCTGACCGTACCTGGCCCTGGTCCGGATGAACATCAGGGCATCTTTTACCGGGAACAGGACGGCTTCTTCTTTAAGAGAACCGGGTTTTAGATGACGCAGCGGTGTGTAGTCGTCCAGGATATAAAAGCCGCGGCCAAAGGTAGCCAAGACTAAATCGTTTTCCCGTTCCTGGATGGCGATGTCTTTGACTGCGGTGGTGGGTAATCCGCTTTTCAACTGCACCCATTTTCCGCCGCCGTCTATAGTGAAAAAAACGCCGAACTCAGTGCCCACAAAAAGCAAACCGGCTTTCACATGATCTTCGGCAATAGTAAACACTGTTCCTCTCTTAGGTAGATCGGCTTTTATCGACCGCCAGCTTTTGCCCCGGTCGGTACTTTTTAATAGGTAGGGCCCCAGGTCGCTATTCTTGCGGCCATCGAAAGAAGCATATACGGTTCCGGCTTCATAACGGGAGGTAAGCAGGCAGCTCACATAGGTCATCTCCGGGACTCCGGGAACTTTTGTTATTCTGCGCCATTTGCCGCCGCCGTCTTCGCTGACCTGGATCAAACCGTCGTCGGTGCCTACATATATTAAACCTTCTACCAGCGGCGATTCGCTTAAAGATACGATATTCCCAAATAGAGAAGTAGAGGCATTTTTGGAAACCGCCTCAGGGCTCTGGATTTTGCCCATTACCTTGAGTTTATTGCGGTCTAATTGGCGGGAAAGATCGCTGCTGACCGGTTTCCAGGTGTCGCCGCGGTTGTCGCTGCGGAACAATTTGTTGGCGGCAAAGTAAAGCCGCGTGTGGGAATGGGGGCTGATAATCAGGGGAGCGTTCCAATTCCAGCGGTAGGCTTCCCCTTTGGGGGGTTGGGGTTTGATACTGATGCTTTCACCGCTTTTTTTATCGTAACGCACTAAACCGCCGTACTGGGATTGGGCATAAACGATATTGGGGTCTTTGGGATCGATCTGGGATTCGAAACCATCCCCGCCATTGGTAATAATCCAGTCGTCATTTACGATACCGTAGGAACTGAGAGTCCTGGAGGGACCGCCCATGCTGTTGTTGTCCTGGGTGCCGCCGTAGACATTGTAAAAGGGCAGGGCATTGTCCACGGAGACGCGGTAAAAC
The DNA here is from genome assembly GCA_023135565.1 of Candidatus Aminicenantota bacterium. Taxonomy (GTDB): domain Bacteria; phylum Acidobacteriota; class Aminicenantia; order UBA2199; family UBA2199; genus JAGLQA01. The sequence goes on from JAGLSW010000130.1 coordinate 2,207, forward strand.
TGGGTAACCGGCAGGTTACATTTAAAAAGCCAGTTTTTCCCGCTGTCAAAGGTTTCGTAGATACCGCCGTCGCCGCCGATGAGGAAATGTGCCGTATCACAAGGGTCTATCCACATGGCGTGGTCATCCACATGGCGGTATTTGTTACCGATAGATTTCCAGGTTTTGCCGCCGTCAGCGGTCACTTTGCTCATAGTATCCATGGAGTAGACTTTATCTACATCTTTGGGGTCGGCAAAAATGCGGTTGTAATATTGAGGACTGCGGCTGACATAACTGCTCATTTTCTGCCAGGAAGCGCCCCGGTTGGTGGAGCGGAAAAAACCGCCGCTTTTCCCCGCCGCTTCGATGATGGCATAGATCACATCGGGATTGGCGGGAGAGATGCTGAGGCCCATGCGGCCGATATCACCGGAGGGCAGCCCGGATTTTAACTTATTCCAGGTGGTTCCGGCATCGCTGGATTTGTAAATCGCACTTTCGGGGCCGCCGTTTATCAGGGTAAATACCCGCCGCCGGCGCTGGTAAGAAGCAGCATAAAGAATATCGGGATTGCGGGGGTCCATCACGATGTCGGTAACGCCGGTATTTTCGCTGATAGTCAAGATGGCTTTCCAGGTTTTGCCGCTGTCGGTGCTCTTGTAAAGGCCCCGTTCCCCTCCCGGGCCCCATAAAGGCCCCTGGGCGGCGGCATACACATGGGAATTACGGGGGTCGATGATAATCCTGCCGATATGCTCGGAAGTTTTTAAACCCACGTTTTTGAAGCTCTTGCCGCCGTCTTCGGAACGGTACACGCCGTCGCCGAAACCGATGGCCCGCTGGCTGTTATATTCGCCGGTTCCTACCCAGACCACGTTGGGATTGTTGGGGTCGATCTCCACGTCGGCAATGGAATAGGAGCCGTATTTGTCGAAAATAGGTTCCCAGGTGGTGCCTGAATTGACTGTTTTCCAGGCATTACCGGCTGCTACCGCCACGTAGTATTCGCTGTGATTTTGGGGATTCACGGCAAAATCAGCTATACGGCCGGATGCAAAAGCCGGGCCGATACATCTGAATTTTAACCCGCTGAAGGTTTTCGAGTTCAACGGATCTTTAGATTTTCCTGTCTCTTCCTTCTTTGCATCCACATGAATAGAGGAAAATAGAAATAAAATTATAAGTACAAAAGCTGCTGCTTTCATATTGCCTCCTTTTTTTATCGTTTATGAATTATTTATAACCCATTATAACCCATTTTTCCCTCTTTTTGCAAATTTTATTGCCTCCGGCGGCCCTGCCGG
>JAGLSW010000131.1 GCA_023135565.1 Candidatus Aminicenantota bacterium
GATAATAATCCTAAAAGGTGTTCTCCTTTCATCAAAGGCCAGTGAATAAATTTCTCTAAAAGTTCACCCTGGCATATCGAATCAGCATTGTCGGGCTTATTATGAAAAAGGCCTTCACCAGTTTTTTTAAAATTTTCGATCGAATGCTGCAAAGAGGTAAAATCGCAAACTTGGATTATAGGAGGATGTTCAGATCCGATTTTTTGGGAGTACCCGACCCATTCGATTAAATTTAAAAGGTCTTCTTTTTTACTGGCTTCATAGATTCTCACCCGATCAAACCCATCAGGCCGTTCATATAGAGCCCTGGCAATGTGGTACATTTTTTTTTCAACAGGGATAGTTTTTAAACGGTTACTATCTGTTATATCTTCGCAGGACTCTAAAACAGCAATAGGTTTGCCGTCATCCAGGAGGATAGGTTCCCCCTTTTCATCCGGCATGGGCTGGGTCCAGGAATAAATCCATTTTATTTTCTGGGCGCTTCTTTCATCAGGGTGTAAATAAATACGTTCATGGTTTTTGCCATCTTGAAGGGTTTGGTGGACAATGCATCCCCGGCAGGGAGGAGGAGTTTTAAATTTAAGAAAAACTTGAGAGCAAGCACTCCGGGGTAGGACCTTGATACTTTGAAATTTTTTGTTAGCTTCATTAAGATACCAAATTTTAAAACCCCGGTCGATCAGGGCCACCATTATATTTAATTGGGTTAAGAGGGAGGGCGAGTACTGTTGAGCTTCATAAAATTTTTGAACCCTTTCTTTTAATTGGCGTAGTTGACTTATCTCTGTGACAAAATCTTTTACCTTTTCTATATCTTCTGATGAGTCGCCTCCCCGGTACATGTAACGATAGGCTCCGGCTTCATATGCTTGGGCCCGATTTTTTTCGATTGTTTCCGGGTTGTCGGACGGTACATTGGTAAATATAATGGGGAAAATATCGCGTTCCTGGGAACAGATTCTCTTAGTCGTCTCAATTCCATCAATTTCACCTTCATTTAGAATGTGATCTATAACGGCTACGTCAAAAAAACCTGGTTTCGAATGAACCAGTTCTACAGCCTCTTCTCCTGAACCTAAATTGAATATTTTTTCTTTTAAAAAACCATATTTTATCAATCCATCCATAAGCATTTCACGGTTGTTTTCGTTGTCGTCTACAACAATGATATTCATCTCTTTCATAAATCAAGCCTCCTCAAGTTTAAGTGGTAATCGTATTTCAAAGGTAGTACCGAAAAAAAGAATGCTTTTTAACACCTGTATCGTTCCACCTGCTTGGTTGAGAATGTTTCGACATATATCTAAACCCATGCCGCAGCCATCCTCTTTAGTAGTGTAACCTTTTTTAAAAATTTTTTCAAAATCCCGGGCATGAATCCCTGGACCGGAATCATGGATGAGTATCTGAAGCCATTCTATATTTTTTTCTTCGGATTTTGTTGTGTTAAATTCAACTGTAATATTACCCTTACCCCTGACAAAATCGAATCGTTTAATCTGCTGGGCCGCATTCAAAAACATGTTATAAAGCACTTGTTCGAAGGCTGCTTTCCTGATCCTGATCTTTCCTTGCATATCTTTATCGATCGGCAGAATGCTGATATGCGTATTTAATGCTTCTGCTTCAATTTTTATTATTTTTGCAACTTTATTAACCGTCTCAAAAACATCCACTTCTGTTTTTTGCTCATGCTGGCTGCGGGACATACGGCGAAAGGTTTCTACGATTCCCTTTGCCCGATTCAATTCTCCCCGTAAATTTTCTAAATGTTTTTTAATTTCTAAAATCTCTTCATTTTCGATGTTTGTTTTATTCTCTATGATTTTAAAAATTGGGATGAGACCGAATTCCCGGTTTAACACATTTATTAGGTCGTGGGCCATGCTGCCGTAGGTTTTGCCTGCCAGGTAAAAGGGGTTTTCGATGCGTATGGTTTCTTCCAATTTTTTATTTTCCATAAGCTGTGCGATCCGCTCGGCGGCAGTTTTTACTTTGTACTCGTCTAAATCGTCGAAATGATTTTCGTTACCATGAAAAGCGAAAAGACAATATTCCAATTCATGGTCAAGATTAACAGGAAAACCGATGCAGGATTCATAATTCAATGTCTTCACGAGCCAGCGATGTTTCGAATGTTTAGGTGTGTTTTTGATCTTTTTTTCAAATATGGTCTCTTTGTCAAAGGCCACATCCTTGACCGGGCTGTAGCGCATTTTCGGTAAATACTCTTCGGCCTTATCCTGGAGTACACCATGATAGACTTCGATTTTAACCTCATAGCTTAAAGGGTGAATACTAAAAAGAGCAACGATTTCCGCCTCAACTTCATTTTTGAGATCAATGGCAATAGACGATAACGACTCGGTATATTTTAATGACGGAGTTTCAAGAATTTTATCTTCATATGCTGGGGTAAAAAAATAGGCCATTTTTTGGGGCATTGCTGTAATTGCATCGTGGAGGGCATTACTTAATTCTTCGACGCCAAAAGGTTTATGTAAGAAGTTTGAGATTAAAAGGTCGCCG
>JAGLSW010000132.1 GCA_023135565.1 Candidatus Aminicenantota bacterium
GTTGTTTCGCCGAATTTGGCGGTAGTGGATTATTCCAATTATCTGGATTAAATTTATTTAAATGCACCATTAGGTGACACACTCACACACACAGTCTAAAAAAAACTACCTCTACAAATCGCCGAAAATCGGGGTAATTTGGAGCATAATCTTAAGCCAAAATCCCAACGAAATCCAACGGAAACCGAACCGGTTTTTATCGAGAAAAAAGTATACTCCCTTTAGGCCTAAATTTCAACTTTTTCATAGAGATTTTTTAACGGCTCACCGATCGGGCAGCCCCTACCACCAGCCGGGTAAAATTTTTACATGGTCTCGAAAGTTTCTTTTTAATCGGTGTCCCGCTTGATGAGAATTCAAGTTTTTTGTAACTAGTCAATTTTTGGCATATAATAACGGTTGGAAATTTAATCAGAGGTTAGTTTAATGGCAGTCTATAAAAATTTGAAAAAAAAAGCGCATAGCTTCATAATCAAGAAAGATAAGAGCAAATGGTATCAAAAAATTTTCCCATATTTTGTTTACATCCTTATAGTCTTAAATGTGATTGCTGTCATTCTTGAATCTGTTGAAAGTATTAGAGAACTCAACAAAAATTTATTTAGATTGTTTGAAATATTTTCCGTTATCGTTTTCACAATAGAATACATCGTTCGCGTTTGGGTTGCTGAACACGAATTTATAAACCGGACTGCTTTTAAGGCAAGGATTAAATTTATCTTTTCATTTTTTGGAATGATTGATTTGTTTGCGATCTTACCATTCTATTTACCAATGCTTATCAAATTTGACTTGCGGTTTTTAAGAATTTTAAGACTTATGCGACTATTCAGATTATTTAAAATAGCCCGTTATTCAAAGGCGTTAAAAATGGTCGGAACTGTCCTTAGAAACAAAAAAGAATCGTTACTTCTAACCCTTGTCGTAACACTCATGCTTTTATTAGTGGCATCCTCATTGATGTACCACATTGAACATGATTCGCAACCAAGCGCTTTTCCGAATATATTAGCTTCATTTTGGTGGGCTGTTGCAACGTTAACTACTATTGGATATGGGGACATATATCCAATAACTGGTTGGGGTAAGTTTTTAAGCGGCATAATTGCATTGTTAGGTATTGGCCTTGTAGCTTTACCAACAGGCATAATAGGTTCAGGTTTCATTGAAGTAATAGAGAAAAAAAAGGAAAGATCGAAATTTTGTCCAAATTGTGGGAAAAAATATAGAGTAGATACGCTTTAATTCGCACGGGAAATCCAACCTACTGATTAGAAGTCACTTCCGGCGATTCTCGATAATTTTTCAAGACTTTTGATTGAAGCTGAAAACCATCTTTATAAAATACTTTTCGCAATGTTAGGGAATTATTTTAGGTTAGTAAAAACTATTAAAAACCAGTGAAAATTAGTATCGCACGGACACCATATGGACACCAACTCCGGTGAAACACAATTTTGCACCCCTGGCGATTTTCGTTAAATTGGGAAAAATTGATTTTGCCAACAAGAAAAATTTGCAGTAGATCAAGCGGGGGGATTCTTCCTTACTTTTATTTTTTGAAATACTATAAAGCGGCTAATTTAACTTTGATTTTTCGATTTCTTTTATAAATTCTTCAAAATCTTCTATCATTTTATTCTCGGATTTTTTTTTGAACGCAGGCTTAATTTTTTTGGTTGGTGGCTTTTTACCGGCTCCGGCTTCCATTGAATTCTCATCGATCCATAGGTTTAGAGCTTTAGGCTTGAATCGCAGCGGCGATTTTTGCCCTTTCCCGAATTTTATAAAAGGGATTCGTCTTTCCGACACCCATGTAATAATAGTAGAGGGTCTTACATTGAGTCCTTCGGCTACCTCTTCTGCTGTAAGCAGCCTGTTTTGTTCAAATATTTCACTTTTTTCCATTGGATATTCATTGGGAAAACAATTCCTCCAGGCACTCCCGGTCAATATCGTCAAGGTACAGTTTAATCCCTCTCAGGTCTCTACCCAAACGATTCGGGGGCGGAAGTTTGCCCGTTTTTCTAAAATAAGGCATGCTGCTATTTATAAATCTTTTAACCCGTCTTTCTCCAAAAATGGCATGGATTTTAGCCAGTTTCGCTTTGTTAATCTTTGCTTCTTTCAGAGTAGCTGCCGAATTATTTCTCTTCGTCGATAACAGGGCAAGAATAAAGTTCGAAATCTCAACTACCAAAGTGAC
>JAGLSW010000133.1 GCA_023135565.1 Candidatus Aminicenantota bacterium
AACAAAGCCGAATGTGTTGATCGTAGATGACGACACAAAAGTATTAAAAAGCCTATCCATGTGGCTGAAAGGAGAGGGCTTCGAGGTGAGCACCGCGCCGGGCAGCAGCGAAGCGCAAAAAGTGGTAAAAAGCGGCAAAATCGACGCCGCCTTAGTGGATTACCGCATGAGCAAAGAAGACGGCATCGCCCTGGCAAAAAAATTGAAACAGATAGACGAAGATATAAGAATCATAATCCTTACCGGTTTCCCCTCTTATGAATCCGCCGTAGACGCCATGAAATCGGGGATTTTCGACTACATCTCCAAAGGCACCCCCAATGATAAAATCCTGGAAATCCTGAATTCAGCGCTGAAAGAACGGGAAGAAGAAAAAAAAACAAGAGAAAAACGCAGCGCCACCAAAAACATAGTAAGCCTGGCGGTGATCTGCGACCATTCGCTTATCAGGGAAAGACTGCGGGATTTTACCCGCAGCAATTACGGTTTTAAATTGGTGAGGGCTTTTTCCCCGGCCGAATATGCCGAGGTCAAAGCCTTTGCCGGAGATGTCGATGTGCTCCTAATCTGCGCTGGCTGCTGCTTAGAAAAACTGAAAGACGCATATATTTTACTTCCCCAACTGTACGAATACCTCCCGGGCAGCAAACAGGTGATTATCAATGAGAACTTCTCGGATAAAGAGAAAGTGGAATTGCTCAAATTAGGGGTGAAGGGATTCTCCTCCCGGGATTTGAGTTCCAAAGTGCTGGGAACAGCCTTATGGCGTGTAAAAGATGGCGAAGTATGGGTGAATAAAAGAACCACAAACGAAGATTTACAGCATATGATCGATTATAATTCAACGCAGCGGAGAAAACCCGAGAACTTCGGCCTGACGGGAAGAGAATTAGAAATTCTCGGCAGCATCGTCTCCGGGCTTAAAAACATCCGGATCGCCGAGGAACTCCATATCAGCGAAAAAACCGTGAAAACCCATGTGAACCACATTTTTAGAAAGATGGCGGTCCACAACCGGACACAAGCGATACTAACGGCAATCGAGCAAAACTTATTTACGATAGAAAACAAAACGAATGTATGAGCCTGAAAAAAAAACTTATCCTGATTTTACTGGTGACAATCACGTTCTTAGTACTCGCTTTTTTAACCAGTTTTAATGTATTTATCCTGCCGCCGCTGAAAGAAAAGAAACTCGGTTACGTTGAAAATTTGCGCGAAAAAGTGAAGCGGGCTTTGGATTTAGAGAAACAACATATTAAAATACTCTGCAACGATTGGTCCGATTGGGACAGCATGGCGGAATATGTGGAGCAGCCTACCGAAGAATTCGAAAAAGACGGTTTCGATGAAGGGATCTTTCTCGGCGACCAGTTGGATTTTGTCCTGGTGGTGGATCACCACGGCAAAGTGATTTTTCACCGCGCTTTCCGGTTGGAGAAGGAAGATATTTCTTACTCCAACCTGCAAATAGACAGGCGGATTAAAAAAGTATTAGAGACCATATTAAAGAAACCCATCTCTATTAAAGGGATCATTAAAACCGCTTACGAACCCCTTTTGATCGTTGCCAATCCCATCGTCCCCAGGCCCAGGAACGCCCCTATCCCCGGCATATTGGTGTTGGGTAAATTTTTAGACCGGCGCATGATCGACCGCATCTCCCGGTATACCATGGACAAAATGGACATTTTCCTCACCGACAGCAAGCAGATCGATGCTTTTTGTACCTGTCCCATCAAGGGGAAGAAGTTTTGTTTCCAGGAGGAAGAGGACAAGCTGCTAACTTTTCACCCCATAAAATGTCTCTGCGGAGAACCGGTTATGCTCTTACGCGGCGTATCGGACAGTTCCATATTCAGGGTATTGGACAGGCATACCTTTTCCTTTCTGTCTATCATATTATTCACTATGATTTTGCTCGGTCTGATGCTTTACCGCTACATCGATAAGTTCATGATCGGGCGGATGCGTAAAATCTCCACGGCCATGAACAAAATAGAGGGCCTGGACGACCTCTCCACCCGCATCGATAAAGGCCCTGCTGAGAAAGACGAAATCTCCCAATTGATCATGGACCTGAACGCTACCTTAGATAAACTTGAAAATGAAAAAATATTCAGGCAGAATATGGAAAAAGCCATGCTTACCCAGGGCAAGCTGGCTTCCATTGGCCGCCTCACCTCCAATATCGCCCATGAGATCAACAACCCCCTGCTGGCTATCAGCAACTGCGTCCAGGTGATCAAAAAGAACGTAATAAATAAGACCGAGCTGCTCCATGAAGCATTCGATATTTCCGAATCGGAGATAGACCGCATCAGGAATATTATATCGGTGCTGTTGGATTTCCACCGCATGGACAAGGAGAAGTATACCGACTTAGATGTAAAAGAGCTTATAAATAAGTCTTTAGAAGTGCTGAAATGGGGCAAAAAGCTGCAAACCGTACAGGTGGAAAAGAATTTATCGGGCGGTTGTTTCGTATACGGCTCTCCCATAAAATTAGAAGAAGTGTTTATAAACTTCTTATCCAATGCCGCGGAAGCCGTGGAAAACGTGAACGAACATGGTAAGATCGAAATAAGGGTGCAGCATGCCGCGGACAAAGAGATCGTCGAAGTGCATTTCATAGATAATGGGCCCGGACTATCTCCGGCAGTCAGGGGTTCCGTATTCGAGCCTTTTGTCACCACCAAGGAAGACAACGGTGTGGGACTGGGCCTGTATATCGCTTACAAGATAGTCAACATCCACAAAGGGTCTATCGTTATAAACGATGGGTACAGGGCAGGAGCTCATTTTATTATAAGGCTCCCGGCCAGTAAAAACAAAGAGGTGTGATAATGGATAGTGAAACAAGTTATACTATATTAGTGGTAGACGACGATGAACAGGTGTTAAAAAGCCTGAGAATCTGGCTTCGCAACGAAGGTTTCCGGACTGAAACAGCTCTCGATAAAGACAGCGCTTTAAATGTAGTCAAAAGCAAAAAAATAGATGTGGCCCTGGTAGACCTGAGAATGATCAAAGAGAACGGTTTAAATATTTCCCAAAAGATAAAAAATATAGACGATAAAGTAAAAATTATCATATTGACCGGTTATCCTTCCTTTGACACCGCGGTGGAAGCCATGAAAATCGGCGTATTCGATTATTTGTCGAAAGGCTCCTCCAACGAAAAAATCATGGGCACCATAAGAAAAGCCATTGCCGAAAAAGAAAAAGATAGCAGTCCAAAAAAAACTAATTTCGACGGCATCACCGTGTTTTTGTTTTGCGATCACTCGCTTATCAAAGAGAGGCTGGAAAACATGTCCGAGAACAGCCCGGTTTTCCGTTTAGTGAAGACCTTTCCCAACATCGAGCAGGCGAAAATGAAAACCTATGACAGCCGGGAAACCGACATCGCTTTGGTCTGCGCTAGCTGCAACCTGAAGAATCCCAAAGAATCTCCCGCTTTTTTTGCCGAAATCTTTCGTTTTTTCCCCGGCATCAAGCCGGTGGTAATCAACGAGAATTATTCCAACAAAGAGAAAGTTGAATTTTTAAAGCTTGGGGTAAAAGGATTTGCGTCCCGGCTGCTCAGTTCCAAGAAGCTGGAAGACGGGTTACAGCATGTGCAAAGCGGTGGATTTTTGGTTGATCAGCGGGTGGTTAATTTATCTTTGCAGAACCTGGCGGAAGATAATACCGCCGGTTTGTTCAAAGCCAAGAAGTTGATCGACCTCACCGGTAGGGAGATAGAGATATTAAAAATCATGTCCCGCGGTTTGAAGAACAGGGAGATAGCGGAGAAGTTAGAGATTAGCGAAAAGACCGTCAAGACGCATTTGAACCGGATATTTAAGAAATTGGGTGTGAACAGCCGGTCGAAAGCCATATTGACATTGATGGAGAAGAAGATAATTTAATTTCGGGCGCAGGCTCTTCGCCCCTGCGAGCACATAATAATACTGTTTTTATGGAGGAAAAAATGATTAAGAAGATCGATCATATTGCTGTAGCAGTAGATAATTTAGATGAAGCCATTGCAATGTACCGTGATGTCCTCGGTTTAGAATTTCATGGTGTTGAAGAGGTGGCCGGGCAGAAAGTAAAGGTAGCATTTTTCAAAGTCGGGGAAATGCATATCGAGTTGACTGCTCCCACGTCTGAGGATTCCCCCGCAGCGAAATTTATAGCAAAGCGTGGTGCCGGTATTCATCATATAGCTTTCGAGGTAGATGATATATCGGCCCAGGCAGCGGATTTTGAAAGCAAGGGTGTGCGTATGATCGACAGGGAGCCGAAGATTGGCGCTGGAGGGGCGAAGATCGTATTTGCGCATCCGAAAAGTTTTGCCGGCGTCCTATTCGAATTAAAGGAGCCCCGACAGGCTGAAGAGTCCGAATAAGGTGCCCTGCGCCTCGACAAAAGTTTTGTTCAAACTTTTACAAAAGTTTGGCCCCCGGCAGGGTCGCCGAAGGCAAGAACGCCTCGCCGGTTTCCCGTAAACCTTTGGGGGCGCACAGCCGCCCGTTATTAGGTGGTGGATTTGGGGTGACGTAGATACAAAGCATAAACCAACGCATCATCCACCGGGTCACTGTAATATCTCTCCCTACAACCGATTCGTTTGAAATCGTATTTTTCATAAAACCCCGCTGCCTCGATGTTCGTTTTCCTTACTTCTAAAAATATCTCCTGCACTCCCTCTTCAGCAGCCTTTGCCAACATAAAATCCATCAACCGCGATCCGATCCCCTGTCTTTTATGTTCGCCTTTAACAGCTATATTATGAGTCTCCATGGTCTCTTCGATTATCCAACAAATCATATAACCCAGGATGTCTCCCGATTCTACGTCCTGAGCCGCATAAAAAAAAGAAAGATCATGCGAAAGCTCAGCGGTAAAATAATCCTTCTTCCAGGGCTTTAAAAATTGCTCCTGTTCGATTCGATAAATCGCGTCGATGTCAGCGCTTTCAGCTTGCCTTATTTTTATCCCGATCTTTCTTCTCCAAAGAGTGGGCTTTTTGTTCTGCATCGGGCTTTCTTATATAGAGAGGCAGCAATTCTTGCAAATCGGTAATATAGTCTTTCTTTAAATAGGCTTCATAAGCTATCCGGGCAATTTCAGCAGATAGAAAAGGAGAACGCTGCAAGATTTTCCCTGCTTTGAAGTTTTCTTCGATCTGCGCTTTGTGGGCCCCGGCGCCGCTGCCTACAAAATAAAAAGGGACTGCGCCGTGAGACTCTAATTCCCTCTTTAGCTCTTCGATGTGAATCAGCCGGGGGGAGACTTCCTCTTTTAGACCCTGCCGGGTAACATGGTAAACCGTTAGGTAAACCTCGTCCCTTTTGGCGTCGATAAGAGGAATAATAAACGCTCCCGCTGCCATCCCGGGATAGAGATATTTATAAGCCAGCGCCTGCAGTGTAACCACCGGCACCACCGGCCGGCGCAGCGTAAAATTCAGCCCCTTAAGGGTAGCCAGACCCACCCTGATGCCGGTGAAAACCCCGGGGCCGATGCCGACGCCGAACACATGGATGTCGCTCAACTTTAACCCCGCATTTTTTAAAAGAAAATCCACTGCCGGGACAAGCGCAGCCGATAGGGTATTGTGGGCGGAAAAATTGTATTCCGCCAGGGTCTCTTCCCCTTTTGCAAGAGTGATGGAAGCTTGTTTCGAGGAGGTGTCTAAAGCAAGGATATAGGTCACAATGCTTTTTCCATTATAATTTCCGTGCCGTTCTCAGAGGGGATAAACTCGACCTTATCCATATAACTTTTCATTATGAGAATACCTCTGCCGTTGAAAGCCAGGAGGTCATTCTCTGCCAATTTTTTGTTGATTTCATCAAAATCGACTTTTTTCGGATTTTCGTCCTTTATGGTCATCCTGAGAAACGATTTATCCCAGGCAAAATGTACGAAAACCCGTTTGTTAATATCGGATTTGTTACCGTGAACAATAGCGTTGTTAATCACTTCCCTGAGAGATATCTCTAACTTGAAGAAATCGTCGTCTACGAGATTTAATATATTTTTTAAATAACTGAAAACGAGCGCACAGAATTCGGTAAATTTCAAATCGCTTACAAAGTCAAGATAAATCTCGTCTTGTTTTTTCTGTTTTTTCATTAACAAATTATATCAAAAAAATCCTTTTTTTCAAAATCCGGCATGAATTAAATTTTGAATCTTTTTTTTGAAAGCTCGACGCTCCGCAGGGCCGATCTTTGCTGCCAACTCATCCACCAACGCCGGCAAACGGCTGAAGGGGAATTCCTCCGTAGTAAAACCGGAATTTTTGATTGCCTTTTCAAACACAACCCTGCCGATAGGGCCGACTATCTTGGAAAATTCCAACCGCACCTGGTTCAGCAGGGTCCTGGGCGCAGTACCTTTTAATACCGGGATCTGCGGCTCCGGTTCCTGCTCCGGCGCTTGCTGCAGCGGCAGAACCACAGTGGCGCCGGAAGATGTCTCGATTTTTTTTTCAACCTGCTGCACCGGCTGCTCCACAGGCAGCGCCACGGTGGCGTCGGAGAATGTCCCGGTTTTTTTTCAACCTGCTGCACCGGCCTCACTTCGGCCGCATCGGGTAGGTTTTTAAGGGCGTCTACGTCCGACAGCAGTTCCCGGCAGTTGTCATACCTGTCCGCCGGTTTCTTCCTGGTCATCCGTTCGATAATTTCCACTGCCCGGTCCGGGATGGAGGGCACGATTTTTTTGAGGTCAGGCATGGGTTCCTTCATGTGCTGCAGCACGATTTTGATAGGGTTGTCACCGCTGAAAGGGAGTTCGCCCGCCACCAGCCGGTAGAAAATAATCCCTAATGAGTATATGTCCGAACGTGCATCCAACCGGTCCCCCGCTGCCTGCTCCGGGGACATGTACTGGGGTGAGCCGACAATCATGTCACTCCGGGTCAATTCTATTTTTACCTGGCCCCGCACTAAACCGAAATCCGTGATAGTTACGTGATCCCGGGCATTAATAACCAGGTTGGAAGGTTTGATGTCCCGGTGCACCAGCCCGGCGTCATGAGCAGCCAGCAGGCCCGCGGATACCTGCGAAATAATAGAAACCGCTTTTTCTAAGGGGACTTTGCCTTGTTTTTCCCGGTAAACCTCCAGGATGTCGCCTTCTAAGTATTCCATGCAGATATAAAACACATTATGGTCTATTTCACCGAAATCGAATATCTGTACGATATGGGGGCTTTTTAACCGGGCGGCCGCTGCTGCTTCCCTGCGGAACCGCTGCGCTGCATAAGGGTCGCCCACCATATCGGGCAGGAGCAATTTAACCGCCACTTTGCGTTCTAAGGATTCCTGGTAACCGAGAAAAACCGCGCCCATACCGCCGCGGGCGATCTCTTCGCGGACAGTGATGGAGCCTATTTTTCTACCGGGCAAAGAAGCTAAGTAATCTTCACCTGTTTTTTGTACAACGCCGCTGCCTGGCCCTAATAAATTCTTGACAGCAGCTAAAAAACGGGCCACATCTAAAGGGCGGGAAAAAATTTTTTCGTTTTCGTCTATTTCCAATTCCCGGGCAATTTCAACCAATTTTTCGCCGGAAATGAACACCCGCGGTATGCGGGCCCAGGGAAAGGTATTACAAAGCCAGTGGTAAAATTCGAAAAACCGGGCATCTTTTATGTCTAAGCCGATCACTAACAGGTGCGGCACGACAGCTTGCAGTTTCTTTTTGGCAGCATCGATATCGGGGCTCAGGAAAACCTGGAAACCATGATCTACCAATAGCGAACGGACAACGTGCCCTTGTTTTTCGTTTGACTCTATAAGTTGGATGGTGCTCATTTTTATTCTTCGACTATTCTTTATCCAGCGGCGGATAACCGGGAACATAAAGGTTTAATCTTTTATCGGGATAGTGTTTTGCGTTTCGTGTAACCAGCACCTGGGCAAATTTGAGGGCAGTGGCTGCGATAATACAATCATAGAGCTGCAAACGATAACCTTTTGCCCGGATTTTTATATCATGGGCGAGACGAACGATCTCACTGTCCGCGGCAAGCTCCTCTAAACTATCTAATAAAGCAAGGGTGTGCTCTTGTTCTTCAATTCTCATGCCGAACAATATTTCACCGCTGGTTATTACACTGCAGCAATTCTTCTCATCCCGGAACCTTAATAATACTTTCCCGGCGCCTTCATTCCCCCTGAGGTGATCGATCAACACGTCGGTATCGAATAAAGCCATTACACCGACCGGCCTTCCCTCATCTTCCTGACATAATCTTCGACTCCCTCCGCCAGTTCGGGATGATCTCCGTTCTTCCAGGCTCCGGAACTGCTTTTGATACCCTCTTTATATTTTAAAACGCGGATATAGTTTTTGATTGCTTCCATAACGAAATCGGTAAAATTCAGGTTGTTTTTCTTCATAAAAGGGAGCATCTCTTCCAGCACATCACCGGGAAACCTGATTGTTTTTACTACACGTTCCATATTGGCCTCCTCTGCCTCTATTAATATAATACAAAAACCCGTTTTTGTCAATACAAAAGGCCATTTTTTGTATTACGGCACTCGTTGATGTTAGGATATAGTAAAAAAAGGCTTGACATATTTATTTTAATACATACAATATGAATATGACAGAAATCGGCGAAATCTTGAAAAATGAGAGAAATAACAAAAATATATCCCTGAAACAAGTTTCCAGGAAAACGAATATCAATACCAGGTTTCTAAAAGCTCTCGAAGACGGCGATTGGCATCTAATCCGGGGCGATTTTTATATTAAAAACTATATTAAGAACTACCTGGAAGCCATCGCCGTAGATGTGGATGAGTTTTTCGAAATAAATAAAAACCGCCTAATTTTCCCCAATAACGAAAACGAAGAACCGGCTAATAGCTTTGTACCGAAATTAAGATATGCCAGGTTTAAAAGAAAAAAGAAAACTATTATCGTGCTGCTTTTTGTGATTTTGGCTGCCGCAGCCGCTGCTTTTTTGGACTTTAAGAAGGCCGGTTTTATCCCGGGTTTTTTGGATTTCAGCAAGGTTAATTTTCCTGCCACGGGGATCGGCATAGGGCCTTTAAATAAACCTTTCAGCCCCGACCGTTCACCTGTAAACGTGAAAATCGATTTCCTCGATACTTGCTGGACACAGGTGTGGAGAAGCAAACGGCAGGTGTTCGAAAAAACCTTTGAAAAAGATGAGAAATTTGAAATTAGCGGTTATGAATTTGTTTTTTTTATAGGTAATCCCGCCGCTGTCAGGTTTTTCTTGAACGGGGAAGAAGTCTCATATTTAAAAAATCTAATGAAGCCGCAAAGAATATTTATCAATCCACTAAATTTGGAGGCAATGTTAAAAAAATGACGGACTTAATATCAAACAATCCGCTGGTTCTTAAAGTTGTCCAGGGTGAGGCAAACGAGGAACTGTTAGAGATGTTATTCTTAAAACAACTGCCCTTTACCGAAGAAGAGTATCTCGAGGCTCTTGTCTTTACTGTAGGGGATGGAAGATATAAAGAAAAATCCCTGGCGCTGCTCAAAGATATTTCCGAAATCACAAAAACAAACTATGTGGACAAAACCCGGGCTAATCACCGGGTCGCCTACTTTGTTCTCCTGGAGGCCCTGGGCAAGAAAAATCAAAACATTATTGCAAAAGTGATCCACAACCAGGCTTTTCCTTATGAATTTCTAATAAAAATAGCGGAAAAAGGCCAGCCGGCCATGCTTGAAGCTCTATTGGACAACCAGATAAAACTTATCGCTTACCCGCAGATCATGGACGTGATGGAACTTAACCCGAAAACCGGCAATTTTATTAAAGGTAAAATAAAAGAGATCAGGGATTTCTATTTACAGGCCGGGGCGGCTGAGGAGATAATCGCTGCAGATGTGCTGGAAGAGGTGACCGAGGTCCTGGCCGGGGCGCTCATAGAAGAAAAAAAAGACCCAGAGGAATCGGAAGACGAGCTAATCGAGCAAATAAAAAAGGAGACCAATACCTCGCTGCAAATGATCAACGCCATGTCGGTTTCGGAAAGGGTGAAATTAGCGTTAACCGGGGACAAAACCCAACGTGCGATATTGGTAAAAGACAGCAATAAGATGGTCATGACTGCGGTCATCGAGAGTCCCAAACTCAGTAAAGATGAGGTCGGTTTGATGATCCGGAATAAGAGTATCCCGGGTGAAATAATAGGAAAAATCGCCCGCAACAGGGATTGGACCAAAGATTACTCGGTCTCTTTGGGCTTAGTGCAAAATCCTAAGACGCCGGTTAAAAGCGCCTTAGGATTTATAAAAAAGCTTTACCTCAGGGATTTGCGCCTGCTGATGAAAGACAAGAATATAAGCCCGGTGATTCGTAACCTGGCGGTAAATTTCTATCGTCAGAAGACCAAAACCAAAGGCGGGTAAGCAGTTCATATTCCGTTCATGCCCGTTTAGCCCGGGAATTGACCGGCTTGCGGTTCGTCTCACTAAGATTTCAAACTCACTTCGTTCAAACAGTGAAATTTCACCCCCTATCGAGAAGGGATGGGGCCGTTCGACTTACCGAGCCGGTACCCAATTCCCTCCCTGAGGTGAACTACATTATGAACTGCTAATTTTTCAAAAACTGAACAGTTACTCTTGATTTTGCTATTTCAGGTCTTTTAAGAGAGCGGCGATAAAATCCCATATTTTGCCGATGGTGCCCACATGAATCTTTTCATCCGGGCAGTGGGGATATTTTAAAGTCGGTCCAATGGAGATCATGTCCATACCGGGGTACTTATCGCCGATGATGCCGCATTCTAAGCCGGCATGGATTATTTCCACCACCGGTTCTTTTTTAAATAATTTTTCGTACAGTTTTTTACTTCTATCTAACAGCGGCGAAGCCATATTGGGCTGCCAGGGCGGATAGCCGTCACTGCTGTAGGCATCGCCTCCGGCCAAACGGGCCACTGCTTCTATCCCGTCTGTATGGGCATTCAACCGGGAAATTACCGCACTTCTTTGGCTGGTTAATATATCTATTTTCTTTTCTTTGCTGTTTATACTTACGTTTGCCAGGTTGTTGGAAGTTTCCACCAGGCCCTCGATGTCCGGCGACATGAACGCCACGCCATGCGGGATAACCGAAATAAAATCTATCGTTTCCCGGGTCTTTCCAGCGGTCAGGAGCTTATCATAGTCTTCTTCGCTGTCTTCCACGGTTACGAAAAGATCGGGGTCGGTGCATTTAAATTCACTGTTGAATGTTTCACTGGATCGTAAGATAATCTCTTTCATATTATCCTGGTCCTTTTCGGGCACAAACACAACAGCCCAGGCGTCCCGGGGAATGGCGTTGTGTGCGCTGCCGCCTTTAATATCGGCAATCCGCAAGTCGATTTCTTCTTTGATAACCGCCCGCAGGGCCCTGCTCACGATCTTGATGGCATTCGCTTTGCCTAAAGCGATGTCGATCCCTGAATGACCGCCTTTCATTCCGCCGGCATTGATTTTGAATTTTTTATACCCGGCAGGAACATCTTCATATTCGCTGGGCAGGGACAGGTAGGTATTGATACCGCCGGCGCAGCCCACGGTAAAAACCCCTTCATCTTCGGAATCGATATTGATCAATATCTTGCCATCTAAAAATCCCGGCTGCAATTCATTGACGCCGGTAAGCCCGGTTTCTTCATCCACTGTAAAAAAAAGTTCTAAGGGGGGGTGTTCGAGTTCTTTATCCAGCGCCATAGCCATGGCCATGGCAATCGCTATGCCGTTATCGGCTCCTAATGTTGTCTTATCCGCGGTTAGCCACTCTCCCTCAAAAACAAATTTGATAGGGTCTTTAGTGAAATCATGGTTGGAATCGGGTGTTTTTTCGCATACCATGTCCATATGTCCCTGGATAATGACAGTGGGTGAATTCTCGTATCCGGGAGAAGCCGGGACCTTTATCAACGTGTTTTTCACGCTGTCCATCTCGGCCTCGAAGTTATTTTTTTTAGCCCAGTCTACCAACCACAGGGCAATTTTTTCCTCATTTTTCGAACAGCGAGGGATTTTGCTGATCTCTTCGAACCATTTTAAAGCTTCCTTTGTTTTTTCGTGCTCAATTTTCATAGCCGTCTCCTTTACGTTAAACAATAATATAAAAGAAAAAAGGGTAAATGTCAAGTCAAAATATCGTAAGTGTTCAGTTTTGGAAAAACTAAACACTTACAGCCTTCAGCTTTCGGCATTCGGCTTTCAGCATTTGGCCATCAGCGGAACAGCCTTCGGCCTTCAACAAACGGGCATTAGTCCCAAACTCATCGAAATTATACTGGCGGACGGACGCTTAAT
>JAGLSW010000134.1 GCA_023135565.1 Candidatus Aminicenantota bacterium
AATCAAAAGCGCTCACACGCTGACCCTGCCGCGAAGCGGCTTATCGCCTCCCCGTGCGCACGGGGCCGCGAAGGTCCTTCGCCCAAAACCCGTTGGATTATAATGCAGGGCGAGCGCCGCTGACATAAAAAATTTCATTTCACAGCGTTCAAAAGTTGAAATGCGCAGCCATTTCATATAAAATATACTAACTAAAATATGATCGAGAAAAAAATGGCCGTTAACAGAGATAAACCGGATCGTTGGAAACAAGATATTGCCCTGTCGGTAGATATGTACAACCATTGGTTCATGAATTTCGCACCGGAAGCGTTTCGGAAAACACGTAGTCAAACAACCGAAAATGTGGAAAAGACATTAAAAATCACAGACAACTTAACAAATATCCAGCCTGATATTTTGAAAAAACATCCCGGTATTTTACCGACGCTACGCATGTCTACCTGCCCTCCACTTGCTGTTGATCGCCTTATCGGTTTAGCAGGCGTTCCAGCTAACCTTGTTAAACGTATGGAAAAGGAAAAAAAGATGCCGGTTCGTATGAACCGGGAACAATTAGATGCCGGACTTCATAAAATCGGGAAAATTATTGAAAAGATGGCGGACCCGGATATTTTTGTCTGGCTATCCGGTTCAAAACCACCGGCAAAGGATGATGTTTATCGAGCAGCTACGATTGCAGCGGATAGATTATGCGGATCTGTCGCCAACCCGATTATTCGCAATGCCCAGGAAAAACGCCAATTAGACGCCATTAGAGCATGGCTCGAAAGCCGTGGATACGGTTGTCTTTCCCCGGGAGATATAAAATTTGACGCTATGCCAGCCGGAACTTTTAGTTTTCACACAAATGTGCCGGTAAAATTGGAAAGTGGGATAAAGCAGGTGAACATTCCCATAGATGTTATTATCATGCCCAAATCAGCCGGGACAGGGGATTTTCCTATTTTTATCGAAGCGAAATCGGCAGGTGATTTTGCCAATGTAAACAAACGCCGCAAAGAAGAGGCTGTGAAAATAAACCAACTGCAAAAAACTTATGGAGAAAGAGTGAGTTTTAATCTTTTTTTATGTGGTTATTTTGACAGCGGTTACCTGGGATATGAAGCAGCCGAAGGTATAGATTGGGTGTGGGAACACCGCATAGATGATTTAGAGCAGTTGGGAGTGTGAGCCGTGACACGTATAAAAGTAAATGAAGAGCAGCGCCTAACATTACAGGAAAAATTAGACCGGCAAAAAACCCAGGCCGAAAGAAACCGGCTAGGCCAATTTGCCACGCCCACCGCCCTGGCCCGGGAGATACTGCAGTATGGTATTCAACTACTGCCTAAAGATGAACCGGTACGTTTTCTCGACCCGGCCATAGGCACCGGTTCGTTTTATTCTGCTCTCCGTGAGACTGCGGCGGCCGATCGAATCGAAGCAGCCGGAGGTTACGAGGTAGACTCGTTTTATGGAGAACCGGCAAAATCTTTATGGAGTGAAACTTCCCTAAAAATACATATAGAAGATTTTACCAGGGCGCAGCCACCGGCGAACGAAGCCGGGAAATACAACCTGCTGGTTTGTAACCCACCCTATGTGCGTCACCACCATATTATTAACGGTCAAAAAACACGTTTACAGGATAGAGCGGAACAGACCTGCGGTGTGCGATTCAACGGCCTGGCCGGGCTTTATTGTTATTTTGTAGGACTTGCTCATGAGTGGATGAGAGAAGATGGCGCCGCGGGCTGGCTGATTCCATCTGAATTTATGGACGTCAATTACGGGCGGGCTTTAAAGTCCTACCTGCTGAACCGCGTGACGCTGCTGCGGATTCACCGTTTCGATCCAAATGAAGTGCAGTTCCGGGACGCCCTGGTATCGTCCGCGCTGGTCTGGTTCCGAAAAAAGAAACCGGCGGCGGAATATGATATTGAATTCACTTTCGGCGGTTCTCTAACTGAGCCGAAGGAGTCCCGGTTGATACCTGCCAAAACACTTCGCCATAAGGACAAATGGACCGGGTTCCCGGTTCGGGAAGCGAAAGAATCAGCATCCACGATAACGCTCTCTTCCCTTTTTACGGTCAAGCGCGGTCTGGCTACAGGGGATAACAAATTTTTTATTCTTTCAAAAGAACAAATCAGCGGGAATGGCTTACCCATGCAATTTTTCAGGCCGATACTGCCCGGGCCACGGTATTTACAGGCGGACGAAATCCCGGCGGATGCCAGCGGCAACCCGGATATTTCTCCCCAATTGTTCCTTTTGGACTGCCCCCTAACAGAGGAACAGTTGGCAGCGCAGTATCCAACATTATGGAAATACTTGCAGAGCGGCAAACCCAGCGTTTCGGGCAGGTATTTATGCAGTAGGCGTGCGCCCTGGTATTCGCAGGAAAAACGTCCGCCTTCGCCGTTTATTTGCACGTATATGGGGCGCGGTAATTTAAAGAAGAACCGGCCTTTTCGATTCATTTTGAATCACTCGAAAGCCACCGCAGCCAATGTGTATCTTTTGTTGTACCCGAAACCATTCTTGGCGAATGCATTATCGCGGGATCCAGGTCTGGCGAAAAAAATCTGGCAATTGTTGAACAAAATAAGTTCCGAAGTGCTTCTTGCCGGAGGCCGGGTGTATGGCGGCGGGTTATACAAGTTGGAGCCGAAAGAGTTGGGCAATATCCCTGCCGGGGAATTGCTGGATTTTGTTCCCCAGGCCCTGCGGCAAGTTCCCGTGCAGCGTGAGTTGTTCAAGAGCTTCGTTTAAAATTGCGGGTATCCTGTCACCGCGGTTTTTGCTGCGAAGCGGCTTATAGGCTCCCCACGCAGTGG
>JAGLSW010000135.1 GCA_023135565.1 Candidatus Aminicenantota bacterium
CCCTGACACCCGGAGTTGTATGAGTTATGAATTATGAGTGATGAATGAAGAGAGGTTCTCAGTTTAAGTTAAACAAAAGTTTTGTTCAAACTTTTTCGGAGGTTCGGTATGCCGAGGACCCCAACTTCAATTTAATGGGGGCGGTATGCCGCTGGCCCCCAACAACAAACTCAATGGGGGCGTCACCCGGCAGGGAAAGCGATAGAGTTCGCGAAATCCCGTTTGCTGAAAAAACAAGTTTTCCGGCCGACCTGGGTGTACTTGAAATTCCCCAGCCCCTTATTTAGGGTGCGGACGCCGCCCGCTTTTTATAAAAATGAATCATTAAAAAAGTAAACAGTATTATATTTAAAATATATTAAGCCGGAGATTCATCTATAACAATAAAACCAGTAGTTTTTTCCCGGTAAATTTTCCTGGAAACCTTAAAAATTCCAGTCCGGGAATCCGCCAAAAAAATTCGACAATCATCTTATAATAATGGTTTTGACTTAGAGTGCAGGTGGAAAAGAATCGTTTACTTTTTTATGTATTTTAATTTTATCTTTTTTATGTTATTAATACCATGTTCTCAAGATTTTATAGTGTTTTTTCAAGACTAAGCTTGAAAAAAAAACCACCTGACGATGGGAACTTGAAATATATAGGACATGTTGTTCATTACCGCCATGTAATGGCATAAATTGTAATAAAATGACGAATCGGAAAAAAAACGGAAAAGAGTTATGTAATCGCGTAGTGGATTATACCCTGGCTTGTCCCCTGGAAAACTTGAAAACCTTAACAGTCGAAAATATTGCAAAAAAATTCGGCATCAGTAAAATGCACCTGATAAAAAGTTTCAAAATTCATAGAAAAATTACACCCGGGAAATTTATTGTCCGGGAAAAGATGCTGCGCGCCGCATCTTTAATGCAAAAAGACAGTAACCTGATCGTAAAAAAAATAGCCGGGATATTGGGTTTCTCTACCTCCGACTATTTTATCCGGGTCTTTAAAAAACATTTTGGCATGCCCCCCCGCCAATACCGTGATTACAAAGCCGGACAGGACAAAGAGTATCCCCAAACCCGGTAGTCTTTGCTCCATTTTCTCAAATACCTGTCATTAGGAGCAGCGGTTCCATAAAAAAAACAAAAAAAATTAAAGTCGGAAATTTAATTTTTTTTTGCCGTTATTTTCTGAAAACACTTTATTGAAGAGGCTCTAAAACGTTAAAAAGAAAATTATTCTCCCCCCATCATAAAAAAAGTAAACTATCTTCGTTTTACAAAAAAAAATTCCCGGGAACAGCCGCTGTAAAAGGAATCCCGATCTATCTAATTACAAAACGTTTTAAATACTACAACACCCTAAGGCTGTCACCCGCCGCGAAACCAGCCGGCAGCAACCTTTTGCCCGGGAAAATTCCTATCGAAACCGTTTACTTTTTTGCGGATTTATATTTCATTTAAAATATGCTATGTAATAATCTTGTTTTGGCCATTCCATAGATAGGGAAACGAGTATAGATGTGAAGACCAGCCGCAGCAGAAAGAGATGGAATGACCATTTTTTATCTTTGTTTGCCCGGCCGAACCTAACGGCGGCAGCTTACCCGGGGCAAGATAAAAAATCGACAATGTGCCGGTCTACCATCTACGAGTTGTGATGGCGAAGTAAACCGAATGACCGCAAGAAAGCGGGCGCGTGCCCGCAGCCCATGAACGAGGACGAAAGGATTTCTTCACGTTTAGAAAATCTTCGTAAAAAAACAAGGTTTTTCCCCATGAGTAGTAAAGAGGACAAAAAAGGAAGGTAAAATGGGACATCATAAAGGTTTAAATAGGAAATTAAAAAAAAAGTTGGCATTCGCCCTGTTTTCGATTATCATCTGTGTGCTCATAATCATAGGAACCCTGGTAAAAAAACCTACCGGCCAAAAACCTAATTCATTCAAGATAGGTATTGTCAGTTGGGTCGGTTTCGGCCCCTTTTACATTGCGGAAGAGATGGGTTTTTTTAAAAAAGAGGGAGTCGTCGGCGAAATTTGGAAAATCGAGAATGACGGCGCACTTAGAAGCGCTCTTACTTCCGGGGAATTACAGGGAATCATCGGTTCTCTCGATTCTTTGGCCAGCGGAATTGCCAATGGACTTAAAGCAAAAGTGGTATTAAAGATAGATGAATCGAATGGCAGTGACGGTATCCTTGCTGTTAACAGTATAAAAAATATTAGCGATTTGAAAGGAAAAAAAGTTGCATTTCCGAAGGGAGTTCCCCCTCATTTTTTCCTTTTAAACCTGCTTCGGAAAGAGGGGCTGAGCTCGAAGGACATAGTGCCGGTATATATGGAAGCCGGCGACGCGGCAGTGGCATTCATGGCCGGAAAGGTCGATGCGGCGGTAACATGGGAACCATGGTTGAGTAGAGCGGATAAGCCCGAATATGGTCATAAAATAATTAGTTCCCTGGAAGCGCCCGGGATTATCGTCGATATGTTTGCCTTTAGCGAAAAGACATTGAAGCTGCGAAAAAAAGAAGCTGCCGCTGTTCTCAGCGCCTGGTTCAGGGCGCTCGATTTCCTGCAGAAAAATCCCCGGGAAGGATGTGAAATCATTAGTAGGAATATGGGCATCGAAGCGGAAGAAGTCATGGAAATGTTAAAAGGATTGCGCTTTGCCGATTACCGGGAGAATCTCCAGTATTTTAAATCGGGAGAATTTAGTCTTCGTTTTGATGAAGCCATCGAGATTTACAAACAGGAAGGCCTGGTCCGGGAAAAGTTTCCCGGTTCCAATGCCTATGATGTCACTGTTTTGAGTTCCATAGAAAAGTTGGAGAGCGAACATTGAGAAAAAGCTTGTTTAATATAAAAAAAGATATTCCTCCCGGTTGGCGAACAGTTTTGGCAATAACGCCTTTTGTTCTTTTTCTTGTTGTGTGGTGTATTTTGTCATACGGGAAACTAATCGACCCCATTTTTCTGCCCACCCCGACCAAAGTCGTCAACTCCGGCATCGATATGTTTGTAAACGATGCTTTCTGGAAAGATGTCCTTACCAGTTTATCCAGGGTTTTATTGGGATTCCTGGTTTCCACGTTATTTGCCATTCCCCTGGGGATTTTTGCCGGGAGTTTCAAGTTTTTCGACTCCTTGATTACACCGTTTGTAGGTTTTATACGTTACATGCCGGCAGCCGCATTTATACCGCTGCTGATATTGTGGGTCGGCATCGGTCTTACCCAGAAAATAGCTATATTATTCATCTCGATTTTTTTCTATTTAGTTTTAATGGTGTCCGATGCAGCGGCAAGCGTGCGCAGTGATTTTATCGAAACGGCTCACACGCTTGGAGCCTCGAAAACACAAATCCTTTTTAAGGTTATAGTTCCGGCAGCGCTGCCGGGGATATGGGAAAGTATGAGAGTTATGATGGGTATCGGTTGGACGACCATAGTTATCGTCGAGCTGGTAGCCACCCGCGCCGGTATAGGTTCGGTGATTATCGAAGCCCAGCGGTTTATGAGAACCGATAAAATCATCGTCGGTATTTTAACTATCGGTTTCCTGGGAATTATCAGTGATTTAATTTTTCGTTACCTGGGGAATCTATTTTTCGATTGGAAAAAAAGCGAGTAGTGAGTAGTGAATAGTGAGTTATGAATGGTCATGGCAAGTGGTGAATAATGAGTGAAAACGATTACCTGCTAAAGTTAGAAAAGGTAAAACTTTCCTTTAAAGACCCCGGGGGAAGTCCCCGGGAAACGATTGCTGAAGCTGATTTCGGGGTTCGTGAAGAGGAGTTTTTCGTATTATTGGGCCCTTCCGGCTGTGGCAAAACATCGATTTTGCGTATTATTGCCGGGCTTCAAGAGCCGTCGTCCGGCCGGGTATTAATAGAGAACCGGCAGGTGACAGGCCCCTCCCGTGAAAGAGCGATGGTTTTCCAGGGTTATACATCGTTTCCCTGGTTGACTGTACGGGAGAATGTTGAATTCGGCATGCGGCTATATATGAAAGAGGAACAAAAAATCAGGGAACGGGCATTATTTTATTTGGAAATGGTTGGCCTTGCCGGGCACAGGGAAAAGTTACCGAACGAGTTATCGGGCGGGATGAAGCAGCGGGTGGCCATAGCCAGGACCCTGGCTGTAAATCCGAAAATCCTTTTGATGGATGAGCCTTTCGGTGCGCTCGACGCCCAGACCCGCTGGCAGATGCAGGAGCTTTTGCAGGAGGTTACGTGCAAAGAAAAGATCACCGTCGTATTTGTCACGCATGATGTAGAGGAAGCGATTTACCTGGCTGACCGGGTATATATTTCCACGGTTTTGCCCAGTCGTTGTTATAAGATAGTTTCGGTTCCTTTTAGAAGCCGGGACGTTAATTTGAAGAATAGCGGGGAATTCAGGAGATTGGAGGACGAAGTGGTTTTATCGCTTCGTCAGGCGGTTTTAAGCGAAGGTAGAGAACAATAAATGAGCGTTGAATATATTTTAGGAATAAACTCTGTTTATCATGAAAGCAGTGCGGCTATTATCGCGGATGGGGAGATATTAGCCGCCGTTGAGGAAGAGCGATTCAATCGCCGCAGGCATGGCAAAGACGCGATAGTGGACAACACCCCGGTCCTACCCTATAACTCCATCGATTTTTGCCTTAAAAAGGCCGGGATCACCATGGCTGATGTGAAATGGATCGGTTATTCGTTTTCCATTGTTGAACGGGAAAAAAAGAGAGAATATCTACTGGGTTATGGCCCTGTTTTATCCGGCGGTTATAAAACGGAGCGCGGTGAAGATGTTTTCAGGGGATTCAACCAGTTGATTCCCAAATTATTATCCATCCGTTACAGTATGAGTGAAGATGAACTAAAGAACCGTTTTTATTACCTGGATCATCATCTCTGTCATCTGGCCAGTGCTTATTATGCGTCTCCTTTCGACGAAGCCGCGGTTCTTTCTATCGACGGCATCGGCGAATACGAAACCACCACCATGGCTGTAGGCCGGGGAAACGAATTAAAAGTTTTGAGAGATATACCTTATCCTCATTCTCTCGGTTTCGTATGGGAATTGATCACCAATTTCCTCGGATTCAGGGGGAATTACGACGAGTGCAAAATTATGGGCCTAGCCTCCTATGGAGACCCGGAGCGTTTCCGTGCAGCCATGGAATCGATTATCCAGCTTAATAAAGACGGTACTTTCAGCATTTCCAATCTCGATAGAAGTTTGTATCATGGTGATTTTTCTTGTCTTGAACGGGCATTCACGGGAGTAGAGAAACGGCTTCCTTATGAACCGCTGCGTTATGGAGAAGGCGATACCCGTCATGCGGATGTTGCCGCCGTCCTGCAAAAAACGACCGAAGAGGTTTTTCTCGGGCTGGGGAACATGGCTTATAAAGAATCCGGTTTGCCCAATCTTGCCATGGCAGGAGGCGTCACGTTAAACTGTGTTGCCAACGGAATGTTAGCCCGGGATTCCAAATTTAAAGACATCTGGGTGCAGCCTGCTGCCGGTGATGCCGGGACTGCTCTTGGAGCAGCGTTGTGGCTGTTTCAAAACCGGCCTGACGGAAAAACCGAACCGCGGCGCTGCCGGATGAATACGCCCTATCTCGGCCCGGAGTACAGCGACGAGGAAATCGAAAAGGAATTGGATAGATTCCGGTTATCGCACCGCCGGGTGCAGGACCCGGCCAAAACCGCCGCTGAGATGGTAGCTCGTGGTGATGTAATCGGCTGGTTCCAGGGCAGGATGGAGTACGGCCCCCGGGCATTGGGCGCCAGGAGTATTATTGCCGACCCCGGGAGTGGCGCCATGCTGGACCGGATTAACCATAAAGTTAAGCACCGGGAACCTTTCAGGCCCTTATGTCCGACGATTCTTTACGAGAAGTGGGCCGATTGGTTGGAAACGGAAGGAGCGCCGGTAGGAGCGTCGGAATTCATGCTTGCTACTTATTATGTGCCGCGGGGCCGCCGCGCAGAGATACCGGCGGTATTGCATGTCGATGGCACCAGCCGGATGCAATTATTAAAAGAAGAGATGAATCCACTTTATTACCGGTTAATTTCTGAATTCGAGAAAATTACGGGAATGCCCATGGTTTTGAACACATCGTTCAATGACCGGGAACCTATTGTGTGCACACCCGCGGATGCGGCCAGGTGTTTCCTGAAAACAGAAATCGACGCCATGATTTTGGGTCATCATGTGGTAGAGGGGCCGAAGCCCTGGGAGCGGGCATATCGTCAGCAGACGTTACGTGACGAGATGGAGAAATATAAAAATTCTTATTAAAAAGAAAATGGATAAAAAAAAGATGCCGGATAAAGATTTTAGCCTCTCATTAAAAGAAGGTGATAAACTCATTTTTACAAGTTCACCTGGAAGTGACAAAAACTGTAAAAGTAAAAAAAAAGGGAAACAAGATGATAAGGGGGAGAGAGAGTTTATTGTAGTAGAATTATTGGGTGAAGGAGAATGCACGACGGTATGGCTTGTAAAAGAGGAACGTGAAGGTGAAGACCCGGTGCAATATGCAATTAAAATTCTCAAAAATGGAATATCAGATGATGAAGAGAGGGATTTCGATAATGAAATAAACAAGTTAACGTCACTGGGAATTAATTTTAATGAGGAGGAAAAGGAAGAAAAAGAAAATTTTGAAAAGTATTTAGTTGTTGAAGTTAAAGAACATGGAAAAGTTAGCACTAAAAATAATAGGGATAAATTAAATCCATGTCATTTAATGGAGCCGGCCGATTGCTCCTTAAAAGATCGTATAGAACATTTCAATGAAAAAGGAAAGAAAATAAATTTTAATAATTCTTCCATAGATAGTAAAAAAGACGGTTATTGTAGAATGGTATGGGCTTTCTATTGCATGAGGCATCTAATCGTAATTTGTGAAAAGCTAAGACCTGTTATAACGAGTAGATTCATCAGCCATTGTAATGTTAAACCGAAAAACATATTATACTTCACAGGTGAGAAAAAGCCGGGTAGGACTCCTATGTTGTCTGATTTTAGATTGTCGGAATTCGTAGAAACAAATCATTCAAAAACCCAAAAAGAAGAAAGCTTTAAAAAGAGAAAAAAGGAGATATTGAAAAAATCTGTTTATGCTGCTCCTGAGCTGAAAAAGGGGGATGATCCACTATTGAATACTGACGAATACTCCTTAGGAATAATATTTTACGAACTGATAAAAGGAGATATTTATAAATTTCCATGTGACGAAAAAAACCCACCAATTGCAGAAAAAGAAGATATAATTGAATATTTCAAAAAATTAGATGTATATTTTTCTCTTAAGGACTTTGCAAATGGAAATGATGAAAAAAATATCGATTTTAATATATTTATAAAAAAAATATTGAATGAATTAGCAAAAAAACGATATAATTCAAGAAAAACCATTAGCGATCAGAAAGAAAAAAAAATGTATTCGGAACTCCGTGTTGCTTTCATGGCACTTGAAAGCAAATTTATGAAAAGCTTGATAAGGTTTTTTAAAAAAGAATTCCTGGAGGAAGCACGGAATCTTCTCGCTAAAGATGATATAGAATCCGCGATAAATACGGTAGATATACTGTTCCCGGAATCGGTGCGTTATTGTTGTTTGAAAAAAGAAAAACAGGGAGAGGAGGAAATTGCAGTGGAGGGGGAAGAATATTCCAGGAAAACTTGCAAAGTTTTTTATAAAAACAATAGCACCGATAGCCCCATAGGAGAAATAAAAGAAAAGCTGTCGTCTTCGGATGATATCAAGGAAATATTAGACCAATTAAAAAAAATCCTGGGCCAATGTTATGGTTTCATGAGCCATTGTCATCCGCACAATTATTATCGGGAAAGACTCAGAAGTTCATTAATAAGCTATACCGAGAATGAGCCTAAAACACCCGAAGAATCTGATTCAGTTAGAAAATATGATTTAGATAGAGAATCCGGTTTAGATATTTTTGATAGAATACTTCTATCGATATTTAAAACTCAATAAAAAGGAGGTAATATTATGGAAAAAGCAGGAATCGGAAAAAAAATTGAAAAGCTGCACGATATTTTTATCGGAGCCAGGAATAAGGTAATTGCAGATTTTAAGGACGAGGAGATCAAATGGGATAAATATATTGCAGAAGAGATAAGTAAAAAAGAGAAATCTAATAAAGAATACGATTTAGTATTGCCATATATATATGCATTTGAAATAATTATGGCTCCTGTTGGTTATCTTAATGCGTTATCTGAAAATGAAAAAACAAAAACGGAGAAACTGGAGCCTTACTTGTGTTCAAATGTATTTGAAAATGCTGATTTTAAAAAGGTATGTTTAAGGTTATTCGAATCAATTTACTCAGACAAATTTAATGATATGTTAATGGATTGCTCATATGACAAATATAAGCCGTTTCCTTATGGCGATACCTGGAGTTACGATTCGATGACCTGGGCTTTCGCCTTTACTGTAGATGCGTTGGATTTTTTACAAGCTATAAAGAAACAAGACGTTTATAGCGACTTGGTTTTGGCTTTAGAAAGCTTTTTGAATGATTTTTTCGATCCTAAAGAAATTAAGTTAGGTGCAGGAGATGACTTAAGTATAACCGGATATTATTTTAGCCCCAAAAAGTTTAATTCTTTGAATAGAGTTATTGCAGCCAACAAACATGGTAAAGATGTTATCGCTGCAATTAAGAAAAACATTGAATCCAGGTTAATTTTCGCTCTCTCTAATAACTCGATTCTATCGGCTTATAATCTCGTATGTGAGTCAATTAAAAGCATTAAGGGTATCAGCAAAATTTACACAGATGTTACTAACAAATTGTTTTCCCTAATAGCCAGTATTTTAGCGGAGACAAAAAAATTCAGAACAATAAAAGAACCTGATAATTTCAAGGAGATATATTATCATATTTTCAATTTTGGGATTTTAGTTTCCTTATCTGGTTTTTCGGGGTACGAGCAGATTGACGAAGACAGCATAGAATATTTTTCTAAAATCATCGATACATTTCTAAAAAAAATTGTGGAAAACGACAGTTTTAGTAAAACGCTGCCGGTTGTTATTCCTATCCCGGATAGAAAGTCAAAGGAATTAGCTGTAACAGGTGAACCTGAATTTGAACTCAACATTGCGTTTCCTGTTTTAATCAGGTCAATTGCAACCTTGCTTAATTCGGCAAGAGCAGGGAAAGTTGAAATTGAAACAGACAAATTCGAAACTTATCTTAGTAAATCTATCGACCTATTCATTAGTTATTATATGTCTAAAAAGAAAGCTGGAATATTCATGATGCCGGGGGAGAAAGATTTTGACCTAGCGTTAACGAATTCTGCCGTGGAAGCATTAACTCTAAGTATGGGGTATTATATAGGGCGCTGGAATGATTTAGGCGGGGACGAAAAGGGCGAAGGGATATCGGATAAAGAATTAAAGGAGCTCAAAAAGTGGAAAGAAGCAGCAAACAGTGAAGAATATAAGGAGTTTTTAGCCTGGAAAGAAACAGGAAAGAAAGGGGGAGATGAAGAATTCGAAACCTGGAAGAAATTTAAAAATCAATTGTTACTGGAATTTGACAAACGTATCAAGTTGCATTTAGATGAGAGTATGGATAGGATTATCGAAACAAAGATGAAGGATACAAGGGTAAGCGATCCGAAGTTCGCTCCCCAGGTTTGGGCATTACATAAATTGTTTGATATTTTTGGAAAAATTGATGAATTCAATAATGGCGAGGTACGAATGTTCAGCCATTTATGGAAAGCTATCCTGAAATGTACGGAGGCGTTGGAAACAATTAATGATTCAGATAATGAATTCTACAAACAGATTGATGCGCAAGCAGTAGATGCTGTAAAAATATTTCTTAGCCCGAAAGGAGTTCAGAATCGTGGGGATTTATTAGATAAAATAAAAGTTAAAATAATTGAGTTGGAAGATAAAGCCATCGCTGAAAAAATAGTTGAATGAAGGATTTTAGAAATGATCATAACATGTTACTCTTATAAAGGTGGTTCAGGCCGGTCGACAGCAGCGGTTAATATTGCCGGAAGCCTGTTTAGAAAAGGGAAGAAGGTTGCCTGCCTGGATATGGATTTCGGGGCTCCGGGAATGCATGAAATTTTAAAAACGACAGGGGAAAGAGGAGAGGTAGATGTTTGGGAACCGATTAATAAAGCCATCGATAGTAAATTGAAACAAAATGATGGAACCGGCATCCACCATTTTTTTAATAAATCCGTCAGTGATAGCGATTTCGTAAATAAGTATGGAATAAATTTCAAAAAACTTGTCTATAAAAATAAACTGGAACGCCAAAAGTTTATTGGAATGAAAGAGGATTTTGAGCATGTCAACGGGGCTGAAAAACTGGTAAAAAAAATTAAAGAAGGCGAGTTGATCTTTCTTACTGCTTCAGGCAAGGAAAAATCTGTAGATTTGATTTCAGGGAAACATTATGATCTTGAAAGCTTTAAGGATAGATTTTGTTTACTGGTGGCGGAATTGGTAAATTTCTTTCATAAGAAAACGGGAGATGGCAAAAAGGGAAAGCCCTTGGATCGGGATACGTTTGATAAGTTTTACAATGATATCTATATAATATGTGATTCGGCCAGTGGGATAACGGCAAACAGCCTCCCTGTTTTGAATACTTCAAACATGATACTTACTTTCTTCCGATGGAGTGCTCAACATTTAAAAGGAACGGAAGAAACATGCAGGGTGCTGAAATACTATCTCGAAGAACGTTATGTTTTCGGGAAGGTAAGGTTATATAAAGTGGGTTCGATCAAACCGTCCATTGAACCTGGGAGAGGAAAACTTTTCAATGATGTTGTGTTTCAAAAAGCAAAAAAAAATATCGATTCAAACCTGGACAAGCTTAAGAGCGATATCGATTTCAAATATCTCGGCGATATCCCGGAAGATGATTCGATGAAATTCTTTGAACGTATTGTTACGCTTTCGGAAGCTTATGAATTTTATAAGGAATTGGTTGATTCTTATGATTCAATCGCTGAGAGAGTGATTATGGAACGCAGGAAAATTGATGACAGCGATATTAGAAATAAAGTCTGGAAAAAGATATCTGATAGCAAATAATTTTAAAATCGCTAATTTTTCCTGGATTTTTTGTAAAATTTATAATTTATTTAGATATTATCCATGAAGCTTGTACTCGTAAATCCCTATATTCCATCGTTATCATGGTTTTTTTATTCCCAGGGGATGAGTTCGCCGCCCTGGGGAATGTTAAAGGCGGCTGATGAACTGAAAAAAAAACATGAGGAAATCCTGGTGATCGATGGGCAGGTGGATTACGAGGAACCGGGAGTTACTCTTAAACGTATACTGGACTTTGATCCCGATATCGTTGGTGTAATGATTGCCCCCGTGCTTCATCTATATACCTTTATGGCAAACGCTGCTCTGCCCTACCATCTCTCTTTCCTGAGAGCCGTAAAAAAAAGGCTGCCGGACATTAAAACCATCCTGGGCGGACTTATTCCCCGGCAAAAACCCGGTTCACTTCTTGCAAAAGAAACCGCTGTGGATATCGTAATGTTAGAATCTTCTCCTTTGGCAGTGAGTCGTTCGATTTCCATGATTTTAAAAGGAAATGACCTAACTGCGATACCGGGCATCGCTTATCGTGATAACACTAACAATCCACGTATAAACAGTATCGAGAGAAAAAAAATCAACGAAGAGAAAGAGTTACATTATTTTGTTTCGCAAAGCGAATATAATTGGCAGAAATACGGGATCGAAAAAAACCTTTACCTTTTAAAGAAACGGGAAATTTACCCTGTTTACCCGGTATTAGGGATGCTGGGCTGCCCCTATAGCTGTACTTTTTGCGCCACTCCGCTGCATTTCCCGCGGCCATCATCACGTTTATCCCCGGCACTATTTGTCGATAGTATCGAGCAGGCCAACAGCAGGCACAATATATCTCGATTCTCATTTTGGGACGACACCTTTACAACGAGCCCAGTGTGGATTTCCGAAGTTTGCAGTCAAATTATCGACCGGCAATTAAACATTAGCTGGTGGTGTTTCGGACATATAAAGTGGTTATTAAATAATCTTAGCCTGCTCCCTTTAATGAGAAAAGCGGGCTGCTCCATGATGTGGGCCGGGGTGGAATCGACTGAGGATTCCGACCTGGACGGATATGAAAAAGGGATAGATTTTTTTATGGCAAAAGAAGCGGTAAGTCGGCTAATATCCGCGGATATACTACCTACAACTTCGTTTATCCTGGGAAATCTAAACGACAACGAGTATAAAACCAAAAAAATAATCGAATCATCCCGTGAAATGGAAGAACAGGGAGCAATCAACATTTATACGCTCCTGGCGCCGGTGCCCGGCACAAAATTATATAAAGAAATTCACTCTAAAAAAGCGCTTAAAAAACATGATTTGCGTCTTTACAACGGTACCCGGGCATTACTCGATTACCCGGAAATGACAGGTGAAAAGCTGGAAGAGATTTTCTTTGCGGCATACAAAGCTTCTATTTTAAGTGAGCGATTCTCAAAAAAAATAGGTAGAATCAACTTCGATATCGAGGAAGCCGGTCATGATGAAGATGAATTACTCGAAGGATTTGAAGATGAGAAAGCCCGTATGCAGAGTCTCGAGAAAGCCGGTTATTTAGATGACGAGCCGGACAGATTGGCGGTTTCATGTGAATGGGCTTTTGCCGGATAAAATGGCGTACTACCACCCGGAGACAACGAAATTAAGCAAACCCCACTCGCGTGGGGGAGCATTTAGCCGTTTCGCGGCATAGTGCCGCTTCTCGCTTTTAACTTATCAGAAGTTTTGTTCAAACTTTTTCAAAAGTTTGGCCCCCGGCAGGGCCGCCGGAGGCAGAGTAATTTCATAGTAGAAACAATGGAAACCGGAACAAAAAAACCTACCGTGCCCAGTCATATATACTCCGCTTCTCTTCTTATAGAAAAAAATACGCCCCGGGCACCGGGAAAAATAATAAGAGAAGAAGGTTCTGCCGTTATATTGCAGCATGAGCCGTACATTTTCAGTATTTATTCCGGCCTGGGCGGGTGGATTTTCATATCACCGCAATTAACCGGCATAAAAAGAGTTATCATGGAATCATTGGATATGAATAAAATTTTAGCTGCCGCATCAATTGATGAGCAGTGGGTTATCCAGGCAGGCAGAAGCGGTGAAGCTGCCGCTGCTTTGTCGGGAATAATTACCACCCAGGTACCGGGACATGAAGCCCTACCGGCTAACCGGAGAGATGAAGTAAGACAAGATATCGAGCAATTATGCCACTCTTATATAGAACGGGAAGGAAAGTTTAAAGAATATACTATAGATACGATCCCAATAGATCGCCGTCCTTTCGGCAGCGACCAAAGCGACCCAACCGAAGCGAAATCCCAACGCCGCGAAATTAAGCGACAGGCGAGAAGAAACAATCATATTCAAGAACATTTTTTAGAGCTGCTTTCCTATTATTGGGAAAGTATCTTTATGATCTGGTGGAAGGGCTTTTGGTAAAAGATAAAGAGACCTATACAGTTTTTGGATTTTACGATCCGCATCCGGCCAATTGTATTGCAAGCTGGTTATGCCCCGGGGCGACTGCCGCGGGCTACCCGGTTTATACTAAAACCAGGGATGCGGAAAGAGGCTGCAAGAATTTAGCCGTATATTGGGGCGGTTGTAATTTCACCTGTGGTTTCTGCCAGGATTGGATACATGAGATCATGCGCGAAACCGGGCTGCCCCGTTTTTATAAAGATGAAATACTGGATTGGGTGGACAAAGATACCACCTGCATTTGCTTTTGCGGCGGGACGCCCGACATAGCCATGAAAAAAGTAGTAAAATTAGCCGGGGCCTTCCGGGAAAAATACCCCGGTAGAATATTACGAATCTGCGCGGAAACGAATTTAACCGCCTCCCTGCCCGATTTAATCGATTTTACGGGAATTGTAAAAACATCGGGAGGGGGACTCAATGTTGGTCTAAAGGCCGGAAGTGACAAAGTCCATCACACATTAACCGGCCATTCTAACAAAAAAATATGGAATAATTTCACCGCCCTGTATGAAAGGTTCGGAGCCGGCGAGCCGGTTCCGCTGCTTCGTCCCTCTTTACTATTGGTTCCCGGTTACATCGACAGGAAAGAAATCGAGATCGTTTGTAACAGGCTGGCAAGCATCGACGGGAATATTCCTTTGAAGTTTATTTCTTTTTTACCCCGGCGGCATTTTTCTCACGCGGAAGCCACAGACCCGCGGTTCCTGGCCGAAGCAATAAAGATAGCCGGTGAATGCGGCATCAAAACAGTTAGTCCCACAATATGTGAAATAAAAAAACAAAAACGTTTGATACGGTAATTAATTATGGAGGATAGAATAAATGAAATTATTAGATGATGAGCATGCCCAGGAGAATAATATTTGTCTCGATTTCGAAGGTTATGCAAAAGCATTTGTCGATTTGGCAATGCAAACCGGGAAGTCTCTTACTTTTGGCATTTTTGGGGAATGGGGTTCCGGTAAGACCACGTTGATGCGCACTATAGAGCAGCGATTTAAAGGCAAAAAGGTGAAAACAGTCTGGTTTAACCCCTGGGAGTACCCCCCTGAAGAGAATATGGTTCAGGCTATGCTCCACACCATGATAAATCAAGATTGGTTTAAAGAGATGGAAGACAAACCTACACTTTTCGAAAGGTTCTGGCAATTATATGCAGCTATTGCGAAGAAAACAAGTGCCCCGGACGCCAGCGATTTACGAAATATAAACCAATCAAAAGAAGAATGGGCATCAAAGTTTTCTACCCTTCGTGGAACATTTAAAAGCTTTACAGAATTACTCCAAGAAAATAGTGATAGCGATCGTAACTTATTGGTGATTTTTATCGATGATATGGACCGCTGTTTGCCCCGACGTATCGTTAATATATTGGAGAACATCAGGCTGGTATTCAGTCTTGAACACACCGTTTTTTTTATCGGTGCCGACCGGGAAATTGTGGCGGATGGAATAAAATTCGTATATAGGGGACATAAAAGTACTGATAAAGATATCGGTACCGTTTTCGATGGCGATAGATACTTAGAAAAAATGATCCAGGTGCCCTTTTTTATTCCTCAAAACGATGAAAAAAAAATCAAGGAATATATCGAGAGTTTTGATTTCGAAGAAAAGGGAATCCTGTTTTCTGATATTTTGTTTGAACTTCTTTCTGATGTTGAGGCCAACCCCCGGAAAATTAAACGTATTATCAATAGTATTATTTTGTCATGGACAATGTATAAAACTAAAACGGATAACCCGGAAGATTCCCTGGATATCAAAGCGCTTGCAATCTTAAAAGTTATCGAATTGAAATGGCTCGTTTTTTTTAGAGACCTTGTCGAAAAAACCAATAATAACCGGCATCGTCCACTCCTGAATACGATAAAAGACCGTCATAAAAAATATAACCATGAAAAAAAGATAGATAAGCAGCCGGATGATATAAAAGAAATCTGTAAGGATTACAATATTGAAGATGGCCGTTTTTTCGAATTTTTCAGGAAAGATATAGTTGGAAATTTATTTGCACCCAAAATATTAGATAATCTAAAAATGTACTTGAGTTCCACAAAAGGATTTTCCCATGAAACAGAGAGTCCCACTGAAGATAGTGAGAGTAAATCTACCATAGGACAATTGATCGACTTTCTCTGGGACGGAAAAATTGAAAAGTTCAATCAACTGCGTAAAGAATCGGACTATTCATATCTCAATTTTAGCAGTGAGAATTTTACGAAGCTTAAAACATTAGCAGGAGTAGATTTTCGTAACTGCAGTCTGACTGAATCCGATCTCAAAGCATGTAATTTGAACCAGGCTAAATTCCATAACGCGATCTTAAAAGGGGCTGATTTTTCCGGTGCCGATTGTACAAATGCGGATTTTACAGACGCAGTAATGGAAATGGTTAACTTTAAAAACACCATTTTGAATGGCGCTGTATTTAAAGGAACTGACCTTACCGGGACCAACTGGTGGGGTGCAGAGAATGCGGAAATGGTATTTTCTAAAGATATAAAAACAAAATTCAAAAAACCTGAAACCCCAGAAGAAATAGATAGTTGGCAAGATCATTTCAGTTCATTCCACTCCATAGATAAGGATGAGAGCTAACTTAACCGATAGCAAACAGGACGATTTAAATTTTGAATAGTATAAATATGAATATAAGCACGCTCCTGATGAGATCGGCGGCGGCAAAAGATTTGCCGGGCATACATAAGGAATAAAATTATGCAGCATGTGATGTTTGACGGTTTCCAGGGACTTCGCTCCCGCCTCGACGATATCAGGCTAACCTACGAAATCCTCGAAGAACTACCCGTATCTTTAGGCCTACAGCCGGTAATGCCGCCCTTCATCCTGCCTTATTATAACGGCGTTGTGCCGGAAGACTGCGGTATCAGTTCTTTCGTTTTTCTCGCCGGGGGGCATTTTACCCTGCATACTTTCAGCCTCCGGGAAGCCGTCTTTGCCGATATCTTAAGCCCCACCCCTTTCGCTGAAGAAGAATTCGAAAAATCCATGCAGTTGTTTTTTCCCTGTAAAAATACCGAAACCAGGGCCATACAGCGGTTTTCCTCGAATACAAATAAAGAAAAAATAGATAAAAAGGGCGACTTCGGCCCTCACCTATTTCTTGATTTTGGCGTTTTCGACGGGCCCTGGGATTTT
Source organism: Candidatus Aminicenantota bacterium (assembly GCA_023135565.1). Taxonomy (GTDB): domain Bacteria; phylum Acidobacteriota; class Aminicenantia; order UBA2199; family UBA2199; genus JAGLQA01. The sequence continues at coordinate 16,751 of JAGLSW010000135.1, forward strand.
GAAGAGTTGTTTTCTCTCTTCGACAGGCTGCCGGCAAGTATCGGCATGACCCCGATAATGCGGCCTTACCTGATAAAGTCCCGTCTATTTGACGGGCAGCCGGTTATTTCGGTCATTACAATGATTGCGGAGAGTCACATCAGTTTGCATTTATTTCCAGGTGAAAAGAAAGCATTTTTCGACTTGTTTTCATGTAGTTTTTTCGATGTGGATTATGTTATCCCGATTTTGCTGGAACATTTTAAGGGTGTCCTGGTGAACAACACCCTATCGTCACGAGGGAAGAATTACAAATCACAGCGGACAACTTTGTCCGGCGAGATAACAAAATCCAGGAAATGGCTGCCGGGAATTCCCGGATAGATTTAGAATAAAGTGTTTCGTACCCGATTTGGGGTAACAGGCAATAAAATAGGAGTGCAAATGAATATTACGAATGAAGTTATCCTTATTTTAATAGGTTGTACGGTTTTGCTGTCGGCAGTGGTGGTGTTTTCAGTTTTTGCGTACCTCTCCTTTGCTCAAAGTCGCAAAGACCGGGAAGACGCTGCTTTTAAACAGGTAAACAATCTTTATAAAAAAATAAAAGGCTTCCAAACCGAACATCCGAAAGTATCGAGTCTCAGCGGGAAGTGGCAGCCGGACATTATCCACCGCGTCTACAACCAGTCATCCGAAAAAGATAAGCAGTGGGCTAAATACTACACATTTGTCGAATTATGCATCGGCTACTGCAATACGGTGCTCCATGCCCGGAAGCGGAAACTTATCGACAAAAATTCTTATATAAATCAACATGAACCCTTCATCAAACAATTGTTGAGAAAACACCGCCTGATAATCGACGATATGGTGAGAAAAGAAAAATATATATCCGACTATATAAAAGATTTCAGGCAAAATTTAATAGAAAATAAAAGCTGGAACCGGCGTACAGAGCATGAAGAGATGGTTAGAACCGCCTGATATTCCCGGGCTGCATGCGCTGATTAGTTAACTATTCTTTCCCTGTTTTGAAAGTTTTTCTTTCGAGGGAGAATCCTATTTTTTTTACCCGCTCAAAGGGGGAACCTTGTTTTTTTTCGAGCCTTCCCCAGGGGAAACCGAAAAAAAGAAACTATTCAGTGCTGGGAAAAGAGAAATTCAAAGCTTTTGTAGGGGGGCTTCTCGTTTTTTTAAACAAAAGTTTTGTTCAAACTTTTTCAAAAG
>JAGLSW010000136.1 GCA_023135565.1 Candidatus Aminicenantota bacterium
CAAAAGTTTGGCCCCCGGCAGGGACGCCGAAGGCACACCCGCAACGCAGGTTACTTACTAAATTTATTATAAACGATAGGGATCAAAACTAAAGTTAAGAAAGTAGCGCTCAACAAACCGGCAATGATAGACACCGCCATGGGCGTCCTGATCTCGGTGCCTTCGCCCATACCTAAAGCCATGGGCAGCAGTCCCAAAACAGTTGTGAGCGTGGTAATCAAAATGGGCCTGAGCCTGATGGCGCCTGCCTGTTTGATGGCTTCTAATTTTTCGATGCCCCGTTTGCGCAGGGTATTGATATAATCGATCAGGATAATGGCGTTGTTGACCACGATTCCCACCAGCGTGATCATGCCGATATAAACAGTAATGCCCAGGGGAATTTTCAACACGTACAAGGTAAAGATCACACCGATTAACGCCATTGGTATAGTAAAAAGTATCAGGAAAGGATGCAGGAAAGATTCAAACTGCGAGGCCATCACAATATAAACCATAAATATTGCCAACAGCATGGCCATGGCTAAACTGTTGAGCGAGGTTTCCATTTCCTTGTTCTGTCCCGAAATCTCATAATTGAAATCCGGGGGCAGGGTGTAATTCTCGATCACGTCGTAAATATTATTCACCGCGCCGGTAAGATTGATGTCGGCAATATTGGCGGAAATCACAGCCGTACGGTCCTGGTCTACACGGCGGATTTCATTGGGTCCGCTTAAGATAGTCACCCGGGCCACACTCTTCAACTGGATAGGAATCGCTCCACCGGGATTGATAATCAAATTTTTGATGTTTTTCGCCCGTTTTCTCTGCTCATCTTTCAAATAAACGCGAATATCCACGCGCTTGTCTTTTTCTTTATACCTGGTGGCCACAAAACCTTCGATCTTATTTTTTATAAGAGAGGCCACATCAAAGGCATTCATGCCGTAATGGGAAAGCCTCATGCGGTCGAACTCTATCACCAATTCCGGGAAACCGGGCTTGACGCTGCTCTGCACATCCCTGAGACCGGGCAGTGCGGCGATTTTTTCGTACAACTCGCTGCTGACCCGCCGCAGTTGTTCTAAATTATAACCTTTAATCAGCACCTCGATAGGGGCTTTCATAGTAAACAATACCGGCCGGGAAATATTATAATCTAAGTCGGTAAAAGACCCCAAAATGCTTCTTATGCTGCCGATAATCGTCTCTTCCGCGGCCTGGATGTTACGGCTTTTCTTCAGCATCACGGTAATTTTGCCGATATGTTCGCCTACCTCTTTTTCCCGCAGTTCATCTTTGGTGGTGCCGGCGTAATAGCTGATGCTGTTTACCGATTCGAGCTGTTTGATCTTCCGGCTGATATCTTGCAGCAGGTGGTCGTTCCTCTCTACCGGCGTACCAACCGGGAAAGTCACATTCACATAGATAGTGCCCTGGTGCACTTCGGGGATCAACTCGCTGTCGATGCGCGGCAGTATCACCAAAATGGTAAAAACAAAAATGGCCAACACTACTCCGATCACCTGCATGGAATTTTTTAAGGCGGCGGCTAATAACCGCGGATAAAAATAATTGATGGCTTTTAGAAGTTTATTGAATAGGAGAGTCAACAATTTAATGACCGGCACAAAAACAGTCAGGAGCATAATACCGAGGCCCTTGAAAAAAACGACTCCCAACCCTAAAAAAGTAAGGCCAACCCGGACAAACAAAAAAGAAGCCCCGGCCAGGACCAACCTGAACACATAATAAAGATACGCAAACATCCAGGCATACCATTTTCTCGGCGCTTCCGCGGAGGCGATGAATTGTTTGAGGGGAGCAAGAGAGAGGAAGTCGTCCCACAGCGCTTTTTTTGAGAATCTCTCGTTTACGCGCTCGATGAGCCGCAGATAGGCTTTTAAAAAACCGGCGGCACTGGATAAACGGAAGAACAATAAAAGCGCGACTATCGCGGCAATAGGAATCAGGCCGGCGAATCCCACGGCTTTCAATAAGACGACTGTTAGGATTATAGGCAGTACGATGACCAGGAAAAAGGGCAGCAAAAACAGGAAACCGACCAGCAGCATGTTAAACGTTAGGATAAATAGGCTTTTCAAAATTTCGATGGGAATGTAAAGATAGTATTTTAAACTGCGCTGTGTCTCAAAAGTAAAGGCAAACCTTTTGGTGGCTAAACCCGGCCCTTTTTTGAATTTCCGGGAAGCCAGCATGGGGATGAAAAAGAGCGACACCATCAAAGACGCCAGCAGGGAAAAAACAACGGCTAATGAGAGATCGCCGAAAATCTGGCCGGCAATGCCTTCTACGAAAACGATAGGGAAAAAAACGGCGATAGTGGTCAAAGTCGAGGCAATAACGGCGCTGCCCACCTCGTGGGCCCCGCGCACGGCGGACTCCACCCAGCCGTCTCCTTCCTCCCGGCAGCGGAAGATGCTCTCCATCACCACGATGGAGTTATCCACAAGCATGCCGATGCCTAAGGCTAACCCTCCTAAAGACATGATATTAAGACTGACCTTGAAAAGGTTAAGGGGAGCAAAGGCAGCGATAATGGACAGGGGAATAGCTACTGCTACGATCACGGTGGTAGGAAAATGCTGCAAAAAAAGATACAGCACCAGCGTGGCTAAAATACCGCCGATGATGGCCGTGTTTTTGACCTCGTTGATGGAGTTTTCGATAAATATAGCCTGGTCCGCCAGGATATTGTAATCGATCTGCTTGCCTTCTGAAGAGAGCCGGTAGACCAGGAAATTGGTCATTCGTTTCTCTAACATGGGGTCGCGTCCGGGGCCGGGCCGGGCCGGTTTTATTTTACCCTCTTTTAAAGCCTTTACAAAACGCTGCTGTGCCGGGGTGCCGAAAAGTCTCTCTTTTACCCGGTTGCTCACATCCACGATGTTGGAATCCGCTTCTTTGTAGATGTCGATTTCGATGCTCTCCAACCGGTTCACCCGGGTGATCACCTTGCGTTCTTTGTGGCTGTAGTCGATCTCGGCAATATCTTTCAACCGCACCAGCACCGTGTCTTTTTTGGCAATAATAATATCCCCGATCTCTTTGACGGAGCGAAACTCATTAAGAGTACGGACAATATATTCGGTTTCTCCTTCTTTGATATTGCCTCCGGCCAGGTTGACATTCTCCTGGGCCAGCCGCGTGGTAATGGCGTTAAAAGTAATCTGGGTAGAAGCCAATAGCTTTTCATCTAATTTGATGAGGATTTCCTTTTCAAAGCCGCCCTTTACCCGGGCGGCAGCCACACCGGGCAGGGCTTCCAATTCCCTGGCGATTTCATCCTCTACCATCACGCGCAGGTCGATCAGGGGGATCTCGCTGACAATGCCGATACGCAGCACCGGGTCCAAAGAAGGATCGTAGCGCAGGATCATGGGCCTTTCGACAGCCCGGTCTAAATAGACCTGGTCGAGTTTTTCCCTGATCTCCTGGGCGGCCCGGTCTAAATTAGCGTCCCAGGTGAATTCCAGCACGATATCCGATTGTTCCGGCCTGGACACCGAGGTGACGGACACCAGGTTTTTGATTAAGCTCAACTGCTCTTCCAAAGGCCGGGAAACAACGTTCTCCACCTCTTCGGGCGCCGCCCCGGGATACTCGGTGCGCACCGTAAAAGAGGGGTAAGAAATTTCCGGCATTAAGTCCCAACTCAGCCTTTTGTAGCTGACATAGCCGAAAACCGCGATTCCTAATACTATCATAACGATAGCTACCGGCCTTTTGGTGGTAATTTCAAATTTCGATTTAATTTTCATGTTTCAGCCGCCTGTGGAAATCAGGATACTATCGGTTCGATGATCTTCACCAGGGTTTTATTTTTCAAGGAACTCTTACCCGCGGTGACTACCCGGTCTTTGTCGGACAAACCTGCCATTACTTCGACCCGGGTGCCGTCTTCGAATCCGGTTTGGATCAGTTTTTTTGACGCCTGGTTCTCTTCGTCTATCACGAAAACGAAAATCTTGCCGCCGTCGTAAATCAACGCCTCTTTGGTAAGCAGTATCACATCCCGGTGTACTTTTTTGATGATCTTCACATTGACGAACTGACCGACAGCCAGTAGATTGCCGGGGTCTTTCACTTCTACGGTCACCTTAAAAGTACCGCTCTCCGGGTCGATGGCCGGTGAGATACGCTTGACAAAACCCGGCACCTGGCGGTCACCGGCTAAAATAATGGATTTTTGTTTCAAGTACAGGTGTTCTCTTTCCTGGCCCGGAATATTTACTACAGCGATCTTTTCTTTAACATTCACCACTGAAAAAGCCAACTGGACGGTGGTGATTTTATTGCCCGCTTTTATATGGCGTTTGGTGACCACCCCGGCGATGGGGGAAGTGATCCGGGTGTAGGAAAGCAGCAGTTTGGCCTGTTTCCATTCTAACGAAGCATTTTCTTTCCTGAATCTTAGCCTCTCATAATCTTCTTTACTGATCAAATCTTTTTTATATATCTCTTCCTGTCTATCGAATTCTACTTTCAACTGTTCGTAGTTGATGCGGGCTTTGCTTTCATTTATCGAGGCTTCCCGGTCGTCCAAAATCGCCAGCACCGTGCCTTTTTTCACTTTGTCGCCTTCGTAGTAGTCGATCTTCTCGATAATTCCCGAAGTCAAGGGATAAATGTCCACCATTTTTTCCGAATCAACATTGCTGCTGAACAGCAGAAAAGAACTAATATTGCCCCGCACCGGGCTGGTTACCTGGACGGGGACTGCGTCCGTGTCTTTTTCTTCTTTTTTCTGCCCCACATCTTTCTTATTTCCTTTTTCAGTTGTTTCTTTTTTCTCCGCCGGGCCCGGTCTACCACAGCCCACAGTAAAGAACATGGAAACTGCAAACAAAATCGACACAAAAACAATAATAATCTTATTCCTACTCATTTCGACTCCTATGCCATTAAATGGCCGGCACTTACAGTGCGTTATCAAGAAACATGCGTATATCACTCGACCCCCACCGTTAAGTGAGTACGTTTTCCGGGTACAGGCCTGAAAAACGCCGCGATGATCTACCCACAATATTTAAACGGATTTTTTAAGAAAAAGTTTTCATTTAACGCCGTTTTTTTTAAAACGGACTGCGACCTCCGGCGGGGTGCGGCGCACCCACCCTATAAGCCCCAGCTTGCATATCGAGAATCAATGATCATAAGTATTTACGATTATTGCTCCTTAAACGCTCCCCCACGCAGTGGGGTTGAAAAAGTTTGATCAAAACTTTTGTTGAGCGAGAAGCGCTAACATCAGGTTTCTATCTAATGAAGCAGCCATTTCCAGAGCGGGACAAATTCGATCTTGCCTTTTATACCCTGCCATTCGGAATCTTCGATATTTTCGTGATCCGCGGTAATAACCGTCAACCTGTTGCATTTCAACTCAACGGAGGCATGCAGCAGCGCCCGCACTTCCCTGTTTTTTGTGTTTTGCTTTTCTACATTATAGCAAACCTGTATCAATTGGGTGATCTCCAACCCTTTTTTTATTACAAAATCCACTTCGTATCCCTGTTTAGTATTGTAATAAAAACACTCCAACTCCCCGTTTAGCTCTCTTCTTTTGAGTTCCACTGCCACTGCATTTTCATAAAGAGGTCCCATATTTTCGATCAAATTAAAAGCCGCCGCATTAATAAGTCCATTATCTATGGTGTAAACTTTTTTGTTCGATCTTACCTGTTTTTTATATTTAGCAAAAAAAGCGCGCAGTTGAAAAAAAAGAAATACTTCCTCGAAAAAGCCTAAGTATTTGTTAATCGTATGAGCGCTTTTTAAACCGATCATGCTCGCCAGCTTTCTATACGAAACAAGACTGCCGGAATTGGAAATCAAGTAGGTGGATAAGTCGCCCATCGGCCTGGGTGAACGAAGATTGTGCCTCTTTAAAATATCTTTAAATACGATAGCATCGTGGAGTGTTTTCAAATATTCCTTATGCGGGATATCTTTGACCAGCGGTTCAGGAAAACCGCCTTTGTGCAGGTAGTCGTTCAGCCTGATTTTGATTTCACTTGAAGTCGAATCCCGGTCGAAATACCGGAGATATTCCTTAAAAGAAAAGGGGAAAACCACAGTGCTGATGTGCCGTCCGGTGAGGTGGGTCGCCAGTTCCCTGCTTAATAAGTTGGAATTGCTTCCTGTAATGATTAGGTTGTAGCCCTGCCGCTGCAGCCGGTTTACAAAGAGTTCCCATCCGGCTAAATTTTGGATTTCATCCAGCAGCAGGCTTTTGGGGTTGTTATACAAGTGGTTGATATTTTCGATAATATCGTTGTAATTCTCGACTTTCAGCAGCCCCTCGTCGTCGAAATTAACATACCCGAAATTACCCGATTTTTTTAATTCGTGGATGGCAAAAAAGCTCTTACCGGCGCGTCTCGGGCCGATAATCACTTTGATAATGTCGTTATGCAGTCCGCTTAGTTCTATGTCCCGGGGCACATAGTGCTTTTGGCTAAAATGCTCGAGCTCTCTTTTTTGGAGCAATAAAACGTCTCTAATTTTGTCCATTTTGTGCATTACGGTTTATTTTATACGCAAAACACCCAAAAGTCAAGAAAAAAAGCTGTTATTTCATTATTCCAGGAGTCCAGGATTCCTTTATCCAGGTATAGTCAACATCCTCTAAGGTTTCGCAGGTAAAAATAGGTTCAAGGAACTGTTCTATCTTTCCAACCGATTCATTAAAAGAACCTGCTGCTTCAAGCCCATTTTTTCTTAAAAACGCCTCCCACTGCACTTTTTTGGTTGGATCGCTTTTATATTCGTCGGCAAATACAACCCTTCTTTTTTCTACATCTGTACCTCTATGTTTAAAAGTTGCCAGGATCGCTTTTTTCAATTTCTTCATTTCAAAAGAGGAAACCCCGGTAAGAAAATGAATATCATAAAAATCCTTCATCCTGCTTGTCTGGTAGTCTAACTTTACGATTGCCTCGAATTTCTCCGCAATAACTGATTCAAACGAATAAAATTTGATCCTGGGAATAGGGAAATCCAGCAGTACCGGGAATTTCCCGTCAGTTGGTCCGACAGCCATAACATCATTAAATCCTATATCAAGCTGCAATCTCCTTCTAATTTTGCCGAGAGTGGTTTCTATTTTGACACGCACTCCTTCATACTCAGCTCCTTCTTTTATCTTTTCGGCTTCGATAGCTGCTCGATTAAAATGGATGCCGTCATTGCATTCAACACCAGCTATCTGCTGCATTATTTTTTTTATATTTTCTACGCTGCCTGGAATTTTTATACCGAGCATGTCAATATCTTTGGTTGGGCGGAACGTTGAAATATCAAGGGTGAGTAAAAGTAAGGCTCCTTTTAAAACAAAATTATCCTTAAAAGAAGAGGCGGACACCCTATACAAAAAACGTTCTTGCAAATATTGCAGAACCACGGCATCAAATTCCCTGCCGGTCTGTTTGGCTATATTAAATAGCCTGGCTCTTACCGATGCCGATATGTCTTTTATTTCTCTTTCCTTCATGGTTTTTATCCTACGAGGGCCTTGAGATATGGCTGAATAACCGTTTTCACCTGGCAGATTTCAGCATACTGCATAAGTTTAAAAAAATCGGAATGTTTATAGTCCACATAACTTTTTAGGGCTTCCAGGGCAATATCTTCGCCCAGCTTCTTTCTATACCTGAACATATCGCAAATGGTTTTTTCTCTACCGTATATTTTTACATCTCCATAAGGGGTTTCTATCCGCTCGATACCCGGTTCATAGAATCTCTTCCTGAAATAAAACACCCTCAGCGGCGGATAGATCAGTTTGGGCGCTCTTTTGTTATGGGGCACAGCCACATAAACATGGGAAGGGTTAAATGTGGTCATATCGTAATAATGCAGCGCCGATATGAGTGCGATCACCCCGTCTGGAATCGCTTTTACCGTGTCGATAAAACCGATGCTCATATCCGGCACATCCTCGATATCGGCGAGGCGGTAGAGTCCGGCTTTTATTTTTTCAAGTTCATTATCTGCCACGGATTTTTTTATGGTTTGAGTTTTAAAATTGGCTGCTTTCAGGTCTTTCATCCTGACGTAGCCTCCGCTGTCTTTAACGAACCATATCAATTTATCTGAAATTTTGTATCCTTTTTGCATGCCGATATAATACATTGGCATTCAAAAAGAGTCAAGTCCTTTCGGTATTTTTTTGATTTTCTTCTGTTTACGTTAGAAAGCATTGTTAGCAGCTAAAACCTTAAAAAAATCTTTGGGGAAAAATGGGGGCTGTAGAAAAATTGAAAACAAACCAAAAATCGCTCAAGTTGGATTTTTTTTGCATCCTATGATAAGATAATTTTTTGACTAAGAAGGTTTATATCAAATGAAATTATAAGGAGGTACTATGGGCAAAACAATGGATCCCGATAAAAAAGGTCGAAAAATTTATGAAATAAAATGCGGGAAAACTGATTTCAACGATAAAGAAATTCGATTAATTGAAGAAAATGGTTATTCCTACCTCTGCAAAATGAATGGTGTAATTAAGCCATTATCAGAAGAAGACGAACACTTTCTCCAGTTCTGTGAAGATTATGAAAATGAAGACCCAAAAAATGAACACGAAAAAGTATGGGGAAAATATTTAAAACTCATGAAAGAACAACATGGCGATAATGTCGAAGCTTATTTGGGTGAAGATATAGATTTCGATGAAGTGAAGGAGACAAAAGAGGGTTATCTCAAGCAAAAATGTCCGGGACACCCGGCTGCTTGTCCTGAAGGTTTTGTGCTTCAACATAGGCTTGTGATGGAGACGCATTTAGGACAAAAATTGCCTCAAGGGCGATTTAGTATAGTGCATCATATAGATCATAATAAAACAAACAATGATATTTCAAATTTATTACTGCTGCTTGACAATCAGTCTCACGACGAGATTCATTCATTAGAGGAATCCGATCCCCTGGAATTCCAAAAACAGGTAAAAGCTTATCAACATCGGCAAGAAGAAATAAGATTGGGAAAGATAGATTTGGATGATATAGACAAAAATTTGCCTAAGACAGTCTGAGGACAAAGACTATGGATTATAAAAAAGAATCGGCTCGATAATGTTATTTGTTCCATTCTTTTATTTTTTCGCATATTGAATCTAACCGCTGCTCTAAGTCAAGTACTGCTGAGATATTTTCTTTTTTAAGATGTTGGCTAACGTCTTCTGCTAAACGAACTTTATCCGGAGACTTATAGGGGGGCGAACCTTTAGAAATTTTTTCCAAATATTCAAAAAAGTTCTCATACTGGGCCACTTGCTCGACTTTCGGTTTATTCAAGAGTTTAGCCACAACTTCTTTAGGTATGTAGTTTTCGATTTCCTTCCCTTTCGTTACCCATGCAATTCCGTGATTATCCTCTATTTCCTCTATTATGCGTCGTTTTGTTTCGTTTAAACGAGATCGGGGCTTCTTTTTATCGCTGTCGATTAGGAAAATAGAGTTCCTGTTGATATTCAAAATCGCAATACCATCCTGATCATCCCAGGGATCATCAGCGCTTAAATGCGACAGCAAGCGTCCCCCATAAAAAACGCATTGATAGTCGAATCCCTCTTGAAATTTTCCATCAGACCATAACTCAATCCATTTATTTACATATATTCTATCAGTGGGGCCTTCTACCCAGATAACCCCATTCGATTGCAGCAAATCACTGGCTCGTACATCCAGGTCATCCAAAATCCCCTTATTTTCTATATAAGTTGTAACAGTCCTGCATTTTGCACTATCACCGTTGTGGGTGACATGAACAATTTGGGCATCTTTATTTTTTCTAAAAAAATCAATCGCGACACTCGAATGGGTGGTAAGAAAAAAGATACAACCGTGTTCTTTATATTTTTCATACAAATAGTTTAACAACCTGCGAAGAAGCGCAGGATGGAGATTGTTTTCCAACTCCTCGAAAGCAAAGATATATTCGATTAACTCTTTTTTATCTGATTTAGGAATAAGGTTAAGATAAACAAGCACAAGGATGATTGTTTTTAAACCGCTGCCCGACTCGGAAATCGGCACCCGACCTTTAATTTTTTCTTCTAGAAAAATTTCCCACTTATCCTCATTGACTCTCTGAACAACAATGCGGGTAAAATGGGCGTCAGGCTTAAAAATACTATTAAGCTCTTCAAGTATTCCTCTCTCAACAAGTTCGCTACGAAATTGCGCATTGTTAAGGAAATTCTGGATTATGTTCGTTGCTCCTACACCATTCGGCAATACATTAAGGTTTCTACTGTCTACTTCAGATTGAATGTCTCTTTCCGCGTGAATAGGTTTGAATTCTTTTCCCATAAACGGATTCTTTTTTGCATATGCCAACTCATGTGTAATATTTTCTGCAATCTTAGCGTTCCCTACAGCATTTAAAATCTCGGGACATTCCATAGAAATAAACAGGTCGTTTTTCCCATTACCTAACAATTGCCATTTTAATTTTGTGCTTATTAACCTTTTCCCAAATTTCCAAGGCAACTCTCTCTCTGTATACTTATTTTTATCTTTTGGAGACACCTCTATTATTTCATCCTCCGTAAAAGGGGCTTCTAAAATTATTTCAGTCGTTTTTTCCTCACGCTTTTCTGTTTCTTTAACATGCGGACTGTTGTTTACAACATAATACAATAGTTCTAACAAAGTTGACTTGCCAGAATTGTTTCTACCGATTATCAAATTGATCGGCTTAATTTGATCAAACCCCTGCTCCGGTTCTCCGAAACATTTAAAATTTTTTACTTTAATAGATACACCCTGTAATTCATTCATTCTTTAACCCTTATTCAATTTCTATTTTTCCACTATCAAGTATAGGTTATATAATACTTTACCTTTCCTGTCAATGCTTACCGAATGATAAAAAACAGTTATGTCATGACGACAAATGCTAATGTCGTCATGACAAATACTTTCCGCATGACAACAAATACAAATGCCGCGACAGCAAATACTTCCCGCATCACGACAAATACCGGCGCTGAAACGACACGGACTAATCTGATGAGGATTTCTTATCAGGCAACTCTTTTTTCTTCCTGGAAGTTGAAAATTTAATTTTTTATACTATATTATTATTGACAACACACCTTATGTGGTGTACCCTTTGCCATGAAAGGTAAGGAAGTAATTGCCATGTTGAAAAAAGAAGGCTGGATCGTCAAGCGAATAACAGGGTCGCATTATATCATGAAAAAAGAAGGCTTCAGACTCGTACCTGTCCCCTTTCACAGCAAAGATTTGAAACCGGGACTTTTAAATGCCATTTCAAAACAAACAGGAATAAAATTGCCTTAAAGGAGAATAAGAATGTGCCAAAAAACATTTCAGCCAACGGCCGTTTTTAAAAAGGATGAAAAAAACGGCGGCTACTTTGTTTTCTGCCCCACCGTGGAAGGCGTATTTTCACAGGGCGAAACCATCGAAGAGGCAAGGGAGATGATAAAAGACGCCCTGGAAGGCGTAATAGAGGCGGCGCTGGAAGAGGATATAGAAAACTATTTTAACACTGATGAATATATTCCTAAACGGAACGAAATCGTTGAGCCCATCAATATCAACAAAAAACTACAAGTGGCGGTTTCGATCAGGATTGCCAGGGAACGCCACGGTTACACCCAACGGCAGTTGGCGAGGAAAATAGGCATAAAACAGCAGCATATATCCCGCTACGAAAAAGGAGTCGTTGTCCCTTCCGCCGACAGGTTCCTGGAACTCCTGGAAGCCTGATAAAAAAATATTTACTTATTCCTGGCCGGTGGGGTGACAAGAATAACAGGCTTGACTGTTGTAAGAATAACCGCCCACACTATTATGTTCATTGTCCATGGCATTCTTGTTGTGCTCGTGACAGTTGATGCAGGAAAATTCATAATAATTGGCCGATTCATGACAGTCTGAACAAGAAATATGACTGTGATCACCGGAAAAAATAGGAAATCGATGATCAAAATTAGCCTGGGACCAGCTTAACGATTCCGGGGGATGACAGATTTCACATTGGGTGTGAAACCCGGCCTGCCTGTGGTTGGGATTCTTAGTGTTATTGTAGTCGTCCAAATGGCAATCGACACACTGGCCGGTAATAACATAACCCTGGGCGTGGCAATCATTACAATCTAAACCGCGGTGAGCACCCCGAATAGGCCAGAACCGGTTGTGATTAAAAGTAGCTCCATGCCAGTCTAAAGCATTATTCCCATGGCATTTTTCGCAGTCGGTGGAATAACCGGCCTGCATGTGGTTGGGGTTGCCGGTTTGGTTATATTCGGTCAGGTGACAGTCCACGCATTCCGAAGGAGTGCCTTCGTATACGTTGTTTTGATGACAGGCATTACAGGCCGCGGTCTTGTGCATGCCCTGCAAAAGAAAAGCAAAATGATTATAGACAGCTCCTTCCCAGGTGACCATATTGTGGCATATTTGGCAGTCCGTAGGAAATTGCTGCTGGACATGACCGGGATCATCCGTTTTATTGTAATCCTTTTCGTGGCAATCGAAACATTCGCTGGTCTGGCCGGAAAAAACGCCGCCCTGGTGACATTGGAAACAATCGACGAATTTATGCACGCCTTGCAAGGGAAAACCGGCGTCCCGCGTATGTTCCCAGGAGCCGGGCTTAATCTTTTTCCAATCGAAAGGGGTGTGGCAGTCTGCGCAGTGGATGCCTAATTGTAAGCGGTAGCGGTCGTCTTGTTTCCTGTACCAGTGGCAAGCTTCGCAGTCGCTGGGTGTGCCCTGCATGATGCCTTTGGGGTGACATTCCGAACAAGCGGTAGTGCGATGTTTACCGGTCAAAGGGAAGTTGGTTTTATCGTGGCTGACAGCGTCGAATTTTTTCGACTGCGCAAAGATAAACGAAAGAGAAAGAATAAAAATTAATCCGGTCTTAATTAGGTGTCGGTTCCCCCAGAATCTTCTAAAAAACAACCCCCGGATTGCCGCGAAGCGGCTCAACAAAAGTTTTTGGAAGTCCAGAA
>JAGLSW010000137.1 GCA_023135565.1 Candidatus Aminicenantota bacterium
AACTTGCGGAAAATGGGTTATAAGGTTAAAAGATTTCCCCCCGGAATTTTTCGCCTAAGCGGACGGGCGGGGTCCGCGCCCGTCCCCTCTTTGTCTGGGGGTTTACAAAAATAAGTTTTTATATTAAAATAAATATATGAAAGCGCCGCAGCCAATCCCATACCAGGGCAGCAAAAGACAAATTGCTCCCTTAATATTATCTTATTTTCCACGGGACGTTAACCGCTTGATCGAACCTTTCGCAGGCTCTGCCGCAGTCAGCATCGCCGCATCCATGAGAAACAAAGCCAAATATTTTATTATAAACGATATAAATTCAGCGCTTATCGATCTACTTGAGGAAATAGTAAATAACCCACAAGATATAAGCTTGAGATACGAAAAACTGTGGTTGGAACAGTCCGGCAAAGAAAAGGAATTCTACAACGACATCAGGAAGGAATTTAATAAAACCAAAAGGCCGGAACACTTTTTGTTTGTTATGGCTCGCTGTGTAAAAGGGGCAATAAGGTATAACACAAATGGGAAATTCAACCAGTCACCGGATAATCGAAGAAAAGGAAAAAGACCGGCTAATATGAGCAAAGAAATTTTTCAGTGCTCAGAGTTGTTAAAAAACAAGGTGTCTTTTTATTGTACCGATTTCAGTAACATTCTTGAACGTGCACGGGGAAACGATTTGATATATATGGACCCGCCATATCAAGGAACCTGTAATGCGAGAGACAGCCGGTATTACAGCGGTATCCGGTTCGAACACTTTATTGATAGCCTGGATTCTTTGAACAACAGGAATGTTCCTTACATAATCAGTTATGATGGCAGAACGGGGAATAAAAGGTATGGCTTTGATTTACCCGATGAATTGCACCTCCATAAAGTTGATGTGGAAGTGGGCAGATCAACACAGGCAACATTTTTAGGAAATAACGACATTACCTACGAAACACTATACCTATCAAAAGCACTCGCTGCAAAACTGCAAACAGGTTTGCAGCGTGAAGTTTCTTTATATAACAACCAGATGAGCCTATTTAATCAAAACTATGCATGAGGATAAATTGCCCGCTGAAATTCTTTTCCTTTTAAAAAGGATTACAAATAAGAGAGCAAAAATTGTAATCGATCATATCTTAGAACACGGTTCTATCACAACAGAAGACCTTGAAAAAAAATACGGATATATTCACCCGCCAAGAGCTGCCAGGGATGTAAGGGAAGCCGGTATCCCTTTAGTCACTTACCGGGTTAAATCGAGTGATGGGCGCAGTATCGCTGCATACAAATTCGATGATTTTACAAAGATAAATAAGGGAAAATTAAAAGGCCGTATCCCAATTCCTAAATATTTTAAGAATAATCTTTTAATACGGCATGACAATGAGTGCCGTATTTGCTGTTATAAATTCGCCGGAAGATATTTGCAAGTAGACCACAAGATTCCTTACGAGATCATTGGCGATACTCCTGAGATCGAGAGGAAAACCGGGGACTATATGCTTCTTTGCAGTTCTTGTAATAGAGCAAAATCCTGGTCTTGTGAACATTGTGAAAACTGGAAAAGAATAAAAGATTTGGAATTATGTAAAACATGCTATTGGGGTTCCCCGGAAGATTATTCTCACATTGCGCTTAAAAATGTCCGAAGAATAGACCTTGTTTGGAATGAAGAAGAAATTTCAGAACATGAGTACTTCAAAAAAAAAGCCGAACAAGATCATATACAACTCTCTGCATATTTAAAAAAACTACTGGGGAAGATATATAGCCGACACAATTCTTAGCCCGAATTTTTTACAACATTTTGCCTCCGGCAGGCTGTTTTAAACTTCCAAGCCGTTGCTTTTCTTTGGGAATGGCTGTTTTAGTATACGCCGCACCCCCCCAGCTAAAAAAAATCAAAAATAAACAGTTACGCTTTCTTTAAGGTAAACCAGAAAGAAGAACCCTTATTATGTCCTTCACTTTCCACACCCACTTTTCCGCCCATCAATTTTACCAGGCGCTTGACTATAGAAAGCCCTAAGCCGGTTGAGGTTTCACTGCCCGTAGGCCGGGCGCTCAATTTTTGAAACTCGCCGAAAACTTTTTTCTTATCATCTTCAGTGAGTCCCAAGCCCTGGTCTTTGACAGTAATTTTTGCGAAACCCCGGGGAGTGTTTTCGGTTATCACAGAGATAGTCGTGCCGGGGGGGCTGTATTTCACGGCATTGCTGACCAGGTTGGCGAAAATATCGTTAAATTTCTCCCAGTCGCCGATGACCGCGTTTACCTGCGGGTCAAAAAAAAAATTTATTTTAATATCTTTGTTTTTTGCCAGCACCATCCATTCCCCGGCGATGTCCGCTATCTGCTCAGGCAGGTCGAATTTTTCCAATTTGATATTAAAACTGCTGCTCTCTATGCGGCGGATATCCAATATCTCGTTTATACCATCCAGCATGCGCTGGGAATTTCTCCTGACGGCATCGCAGTATCCCCTGACAGAATCGTCTTCCGCTCTATCGGCAATCAGTTCGTTATAGCCCATAATAACAGCCAGGGGGTTTTTGAAATCGTGGGCCATTATTTCCACGAACCGGTTGATTTCCCGGTTTTGCATTTTTATCTGGTTATACTGTTCCAGGATGATCAAATGATTTTTTACTTTTAGCAGCAGTTCGGTTCTATCCACCGGTTTGTTCAGGAAATCATTTGCTCCTACCTGGAGAGCATGCATCTTGTCTTCCGGGGTATCTAAGGAAGTAATGATAATTACGGGAATATGCTGCAGTTTCTTAACGCTCTTGAGTTTTCGGCACAGTTCTATGCCGTTGGTATCGGGCAGCATCACATCGAGCAAAATGAGGTCTACTGCCTCTTTTTCGGCGATCCCGGCAGCGTGTTCCCCTGTCTGTGCGATCAGCAGGTCATACCTGCCGGCGAACATCTCTTTGTAAAGTTCGATGTCGAGCAGCTCATCTTCCACAATTAACACAACGCTTTTAGTCATCCTGGTGTGTCCTCCAGTACCTACTATACCAAAAAAAACAAATTTTTTCAACCCCCCACTGCGTGTAACTATTCAGTTCCGGGAAAAAGAAAAAATCAAAGCTTTTGTAGGGGGGCTTTTTGTTTTTTTTAACAAAAGTTTTGTTCAAACTTTTTCAAAAG
>JAGLSW010000138.1 GCA_023135565.1 Candidatus Aminicenantota bacterium
GAAGAGGGCGAAAAACAAGTGGATCAAAGGAAGATCGGGAAAATTGAATAATGCTTAAGGCAACAGTATTGGGCGGCCCTGCCGGGGGCCAAACTTTTGAAAAAGCTTGAACAAAACTTTTGTTTAAAAAAGCGAAAAGCCCCCCTACAAAAGCTTTGGATTTTTCTTTTTCCAAAACTGAACAGTTACGCCGTCCCTGTTCGCAAAGGGGCTGCATTTATGATACAATAAGGTGTATGAAAAACATAAAAACGGATGAAGTCTATGAAACAATTATTAAATATTTCCAGTGATTTTTATTTTTATTTACTGTTAGGTCTGCTGTTCCTGGTCAACTTAACCATTGCCGGGAGTTATATCCTGTTCACGCTCCTGCTGATCGGGTTAATTATCTATCTTTTCAGGGAGAAGAAACTCCCGCCGGCGCCCCGGTTTTACAAGTACCTGCTTATCTATATCCTGTTCAGTTTAGTGTCCACCATTTTTTCCATAGATAAATTGAACAGCCTGATAGACAATAAAGAATTCTTCGCATTTTTGCTGGTTCCCGTTGTCCTGCTTATCATCAACTCCGAAAAAAGGCGGTTGTACTCTCTCTATGCGGTTTTGGCCTCCGCTCTACTCTCTGCATCGATCGGGATTATCCAGACCATCATCAAGGGCGGCGTTTCTTTAGATTACCGTTTGAAAGGCTTGACCTCTCATTGGATGACCTATTCCGGCTTATTGATGTTTGCCTTTATATTTTTCGTGGTCTACCTCTTCTACGAAAAAAGAAAAAAAACAAAGATCGCCCTGATAATCGTATCGGCTGTGATACTTGTACCTATTTTGCTATCTTTGACCCGGTCCATGTGGGTGGGTATTTTTGCAGCCTTAGGGATTTTTATCGTCTATTTCAAACCGAAAATCTTGTATATCGCGGTTCCCGGTATCATTATTTTGTTCTTCCTGCTGCCCCAGTCGGTGAAGAGTAGGATTACCTCGATTTTCGATCCTGCCAACGCCACCAACAAAGACAGGATTTATATGGTTTCCACCGGTATAAAGATTTTCAAAGATTACCCCCTTACCGGTGTGGGGCCCAACAACGTCAAAAAGGTTTATCCCCAATACAAACCCGCTGAAGCTGAATTTGACAATCCACACCTGCACAATAATTTCCTGAACGTGCTGGCGGAAAGGGGTATCCTGGCCTTGTTAAGTTTAATCGCCGCATTTATCGCCATTTTTGTTTTCCTGGTAAAAAAGATAAAAAACAGCGGCGCTGAAGAAAAACGAATAGCCTTAGGGGTACTTTTTCTTTTTTTCGGATTTTTGGTCACCGGTTTGTTTGAATACAACTTCGGGGATGCGGAGATAAAGTTCAGCTTATTTTATTTTTTGAGTATCCCGTTTTTGCAGCTTTCGGAAGCCGGCCCCACATCCCCTCCCCACGTGGTGGGGTCTGCAGGAGTCGAAAAGGAGAGTTAGACTGGAATGATCACGCTTAAACGGGTCGAAAAAATTTGTTCACACTTTAAAGATAAAAACATCCTGGTGTTCGGCGATGTGATTTTAGACAGGTACATCTTCGGCGAAGTGAGCCGCATCTCGCCGGAAGCGCCCGTACCGGTGGTTAAAGTCTCCCATGAGGAGTACCGGCCCGGCGGAGCCGGTAATGTGGCCGCCAATATCGACGGCTTAGGCGCCCGGGGTATTCTTTTGGGCATTACCGGGGACGATATTTTTTCCCGGGAGATAGACCGGTTAAAAACTAAGGACAACTTCGTTATCAAATCCGGTCAAAACAAAACCCTGGTTAAAACCAGGGTCATCGCACAAAGGCAGCAGATCGTCAGGATCGACAGGGAAGAAAAAATCGCGGTAACCCCTGCCGGCGAAGCCGGTATCGCAGCAGCCGCGGGGCGAATCAAAAAAGGAAAAATCCACGGCATCATCGTATCCGACTATGCCAAAGGCACCTTAACCCGCGGGACAATGGATATGCTGATCGCTGAAGCGGCTGCGCTGGATATTCCCCTAATCGTAGACCCCAAGCCGCCGAATTTCGATCTCTATAAAAACAGCGGCGCCATCACACCCAACCTAAAGGAAGCCGGTTCTCTTTTAAACAAGAAAATCAAGAATGATGCCGACGCAGCGGAAGCGGTAAAATATATCAACAAAAGATTCAACACCCGCTTTTCTATAATAACGCGGGGAGCTGAAGGGATAAGCGCAGGCGAAAAGGGAAAAAGGGTATTCCACTTACCCGCCTATAGTCACGAAGTATTCGATGTAACCGGGGCCGGTGACACGGTGGTATCGGTACTGCTGCTCTCTTTGGTCTGCGGCGCCACTTTAAAAGAAGCGGTCAGTTTAGCCAACGGAGCCGCATCTATCGTAATCGAGAAAATCGGCGCTTCCATAACCAGCGGCGAAGAAATTTACCACAGGATGAAATTCCTGTTAAGCCGCCGCGGGGGGACGGCGTCCCCAGCCTATAAGCGGCTCCGCCGCAAGGGCAGCGTGTGAGCGCCTTTGATTCTAATTATCAAAAGTTTT
>JAGLSW010000139.1 GCA_023135565.1 Candidatus Aminicenantota bacterium
TTAGCAGCTTTGGGAACTGAACAGGAATTCGATAAGGTAAAGCTTTTCAGTGGATTTATCTACAGGGAAACTGCAGTCTACCGCCGGGTAAAAAAGAGGCTGGAAGACCTTTTTTCGCCTGTTGACTTAGAGTCGGCGCAGTTTGATTTCGAATTTACCACCTATTATAACAGTGAAATGGGTGTTCCTCTTTACAAACGGTTTGTCTCTTTTTCCGGGTTGATAGAGTCGGTGCGGCTGCCCGGCGTTAAAATCCTGACCGATAAGATCGAAGTGGAAACCGCCGAATCGGGGAATAGGGTGATCAATATCGACCCCGGTTATCTTTCTAATGCCAATGTAATCCTGGCTACGACTAAAAATCATTATCACCGGGTTCCCCTGCAGGATAGAATTTACGCGCATATAGAGTATGTCATTAAGAAAAAGAACACCCTGACGCCTTTGGAATGGACCTATCCCGATTTCAGGAGTCCCCGATACATGAATTTTTTTGAAGAGTTAATCCCCATATATAAAAAAAATCTCAAGGAAAATAGAAGCAGTGCCACAAGCGGCAGCGTTCAAAAATGAAAAATAAAATATCATTGTTGAAAGCGATTACCGAAAAAAGGATGATTATCGCCCTGTTTATGGGATTTTCGTCCGGCATACCGCTGCTGCTTGTATCGAAAACCCTACAGGCCTGGATGGTAGATGTGAATGTAGACCTGAAGATAATCGGTATTTTTGCGTTAGTGGGTTTACCTTATACTTTGAAGTTTCTCTGGGCGCCTTTCATGGACATGTGGGTGCCTCCTTTTTTGGGTAGGCGGCGCGGTTGGATGCTGCTCTGTCAAATCGGCGTTATTTTTTCCATAGTGGGAATCGCCTTTATCGACCATAAGCAGTCCCCCTGGCTGACGGCTTTTTTTGCCCTGCTTATCTCTTTTTTCAGCGCCAGCCAGGATATAGTTGTAGACGCCTATCGCCGGGAGACGCTCAGCGATAACGAATTGGGTATGGGGTCTACGCTGTATATTTACGGTTACCGGGTAGCCATGCTTTTGGCCGGCGCCCTGGCTTTGTTCCTGGCGGACCATATCCCCTGGTCCCTGGTTTATATCCTGATGGCCGGCGCCATGTTCGTGGGCATTGCCACCACCTTGCTTGCCCCGGAACCCGAAGTAGGAGTCGAAGCGCCGAAATCTTTAAAGGATTCGGTAATGATGCCCTTCTTAGAATTTTTTAAGCGTAAAGGCGCTGTTGCTATTTTGCTTTTCATCCTGTTATACAAGTTAGGGGACAATGTAGCCGGGGCCATGACCACGCCTTTTTACCTGATCATCGGTTTTACGAAAACGCAAGTAGCGGCCATTGCCAAAACTCTGGGGTTATTTTCCACCTTAGCCGGAGCATTTGTCGGCGGCGCACTTATGCTGCGGCTGGGTATTTACCGTTCTTTGTGGATATTCGGTATTATGCAGGCGCTTTCCACCTTTTTCTTTGTTATACTGGCGCAGATCGGGCCCAACAGTTGGGTATTGGCCGGGGTGATCGGTTATGAAGATTTCAGCAGTGGAATGGGTTCCGCCGCCCTTATCGCCTACAGCGCCAGTTTATGTAATAAACGTTTCACCGCCACTCAATATGCTTTGTTAACCAGTTTGACCGGTGTGCCCCGCACGTTTGCGGCCACCGGCAGCGGGTTCTTAGTGGAAGCGGTAGGCTGGTCCTGGTTTTTTACTTTTTGTGCGTTAATCGCCATTCCCGGCCTGCTGCTGCTTTTGTACTTAGACCCGAAACGGCGAAATTCCTCTTAACAGGGTGTCCGAAAACTACCGGGACGCACATGTGCGGCCCCTACAGGTATCGTTATCAGCGCTTTCTGAATCCTGGAAAACATAAATTTTGCATTCTCGGACAACCTGTTAACTGCTGACCGGGGCTGGAAACCGGAGCTATCTTATTCGATGGGAAAAGCGTGCATTTCCCACTCTTCTGTCTCTTCGTTTTCGATCAATTCGTAGAGTTTGTTATCCTTAAAAGCAAGCGGGTTGGACTGTACGACACTAATATATTTTATAGGCAGGAATACTCTTTTTATAAACTTGCCGTCGGTATTGTAGATAAAGGTTTCATATTTTTCGTTTTCTTCTAAGTAGGTGACTATGTATATTTTGTTATTGTCAACGTAATGAATAAGTATTGCCGGGAAATAATCGGGAAATTTTATCATCTTTTTAATCTGTTCATATCCCTGCTTGTATAACGGGTGTGTCTTAAATAGATGGTGAACTCTCTCCTTGTATTGTTCAGTCACCTTTACCCGCTTATAGTCCCGTTTTATGGAATGTGTTTTATTTGCTTCGGCATCCAATATGTTTATGACGAATTCTTTCTCACCGCCCATAATAATCTTATTCTCTATTGCATAAAAAAACGGTGTGGGCTGGGGGAATTCGAAACGCCCTCCTTTAAATGACTCTTGCCTGTATATTTCTTTTGTTTTTTTCAAGTTTTCGTCATAGAGGTTTATTGTTGTGAAAAAAGATTGGCTATCCTGATCCCGGGCGTTTCCCAAACCGACAAACCCTTTGCCAAGGGGTTGATGAAAACCAGGTGTGAACGCCCCTTTAACATTTCTCTCTTTAATATACTCGCCCTCTTTGGTGAAGTAAGAGAGCCTGCCGATGCTGTTTATGAGCAGGTGATCTTCCTGGGGCATGACCATCAGTCCAAATTCGCCCATTAGCTTAAATTCCTGGGGACCTTCTCCCTGTTTGCCGAATTTCTTTTTTAATTTAAAGTCTTCCAGGGAGTAGATATAGACACTCGCCACTTCGGTTACGTAGAATTGAGTGTCATCCATTGCCAGTATCGTCGGTTTTGAAAGATCGGGCAGGGTGGCCAGCTTTTCCGTAAAGCCCGGAGCGCTCATCAAAAGCATTATCATTAAAATCGCAAACAAATTTTTTTTCATTCTTTTATCTCCTTTTTTTGTAACATAATATTATACGAAATTTTCCAAAATTAAGCAAAATTTTTTTCCCTGAGAGATTAGTAGAGACTTTTTAATCATTTTTTGGGAAACTGCTGCGCATCGCCTTTAGAGGGAGATATTTAGCCTAAGATTGCTCCATCAAGGCATCTACGGATAAAAAAGGGTGATAGTCAATCATGATGCGCGCTTCACCCGGAAACGAATGAAATTAAATCATTCTTTGCCTCCGGCGGCCCTG
>JAGLSW010000014.1 GCA_023135565.1 Candidatus Aminicenantota bacterium
AGGTTCTGACCCGCCGGAGGCAATATAAAATAAGTATTGCAAAAAAGAACGAATGCTGGTATCTTTAGGGCATGAAATCTCAAACTATTTACTCTTTCTTTAGGAGGACTACATGATAATTAAAAAAAAGCTGCTAATGATAACCCTATTGTTTTTTTGCGCCGGTTTTTTTGTTCTTTCCGGGGCAGGTAAAGAAACGGCTGACTTAGTTTTGATAAACGGGAAAATCGTAACCGTTGACAAAAACAAACCCACGGCACAAGCCCTGGCCGTAAAAAAAGATAAAATACTGGCTGTGGGCAGCAGCAGAGAGATCAAAGCTTATATCACTCCCAAAACCCGGGTGATCGACCTCAAAGGCAAATTGGCCGTACCGGGATTAATCGACTCCCACGGCCATTTCCTCAGCTTAGGGTATGCCAAAATGAAATTAGACCTGACCAAAGCCGAAAACTGGGAACACATCATCGCCATGGTCAAAGAAGCAGCCGGGAAAGCCCAACCCGGCGAATGGATTTCAGGCCGCGGCTGGCACCAGGAAAAATGGGACAAAACACCCCAGCCCAACGTAGACGGGCTGCCTCTGCATCACGCCCTCAGCAAAGTTTCTCCCCATAACCCGGTGCTGTTAACCCATGCCAGCGGTCATTCCTGTTTCGCCAACGCTAAAGCTATGGCACTGGCCGGGGTGACGGCCAAAACTCCCAACCCCGGCGGCGGCGAAATTGTCAAAGACGCAAAAGGCAATCCTATCGGGGTTTTTCGAGAAACCGCCCAGGGTCTGGTACGGCGCAGTTCGGGCCGCCTCCAGGCGCAGCGCAGCGCCGCGGAAATAGATGCCGAAAAGATGCGGGCCGTGGAACTGGCCACAAAAGAGTGCCTTTCCAAAGGCATTACCTCTTTTCATGATGCCGGGGTATCCTTTGAAACCATCGACATGTATAAAAAGTTGGCCCTGCAAAAGAAGTTAAAAATCCGCATCAACGCCATGGCCAATGCCGGCAATAATCAACTGCGGAAGCATTTAGACAACTATAAAATAACCGGTTTTGCGGATCATTTTTTGACCGTATGTTCTATAAAACGGCTCATCGACGGCGCTTTAGGTTCGCACGGCGCCTGGCTGCTGCAGCCTTACGACAGCCTGCCCGGCAGTACGGGATTGAACACCGAAACAGTCGCGGAAATGAAAGAGACAGCCGCTATTGCCATCGAGAAAGGTTTCCAGTTGTGCACCCATGCCATCGGCGACCGGGCCAACCGCGAGACCTTAGATATTTACGAAGCAGCTTTTAAAAAACATCCCGGTAAAAAAGATTTGCGCTGGCGCGTCGAGCATGCCCAGCACCTCCACCCGCAGGATATTCCCCGCTTCGGTAAATTGGGTGTAATTGCCGCCATGCAGGCGATTCACTGCACTTCCGACGGCCCCTGGGTTTACAAGCGGTTAGGCAAAAAACGGGCCGAAGCAGGCGCTTATGTATGGCAAAAGTTGTTCAAAACCGGCGCCGTCATCTGTAACGGCACGGACGTGCCCGTAGAAGATGTAGACCCTATCGCCTGTTATTACGCTTCGGTAGCCCGCAAATTAAAAGACGGCAGTTATTTTTTCCCGGATCAGAAAATGAGCCGGGCAGAAGCCCTGCATGCTTATACCCTGGCCGGAGCATACGCCTCCTTTGAAGAAGACATCAAAGGCTCTTTAACTCCCGGCAAGCTGGCCGATATTACGGTATTTTCAAAAGACATAATGACTATCCCCGCTGATGATATCCCCGCCACAAAGGTGTTGTATACTATTGTGGGCGGCAAAATTATGTACAAAGCCGGAAAGTAGCTATATTGTTTTTTCTTCGGAAGCGTCGATTGCTGTCCCGGCCGAATCCACCGCTTCCACTTTATAAGTGTAAGGCGTGTTGTCTAAAAAGCTGTCGGAATAAGAATAATTCCCATCCTGGAGAGCGTCCGGTAAAAATTCATGCAGCATCCGGTATTCGCCGTCCTGCTGCTTGCGGTAAATAATAAACCGGTGCGCATACTTGCCATAATCTACAACCAGCGCAATATTAGCGTAGTATTTCGTTATTGTCCAACTGTTCTCCTGCTGCCTTTCGACCTGGAAAACACGAATCATATTTTGTATGGCGGTGTAGTTCTCCCGGCCTTTATTCACCGCTATATTGGAATAGGTCCTGCCGGAAGGAAAAAAATAACAGCCGGTTTTTACCGGCTTAACCACTCCCGTCCAACCGTTGAGTACTTCGTGAGAATAACGTCCGCCGGAATCGGTTTTAACGGCCCCGGCCAGGGGAGAAAAGGATAATGTAACTCCATCTGCACCTTTGCCCTCGGGGTCTTTTATCGTGCCGGCAATGGAAACGCCTGTAATGTTGGAAGTTTTAGCGGAGAAGGGCGTCTCCATTACGCCCACCACGATGTTTTGGTTGTGTTCATGGGGTTCGGTGCGGGCTTTGACGATAAAATAATAGGTGGTGTTTTTTTGCAATCCTGGAACCGTCATCTGTGAGACAGTCTTATCCGCGGTAATGCCATAGAGAAGAAAAGGGCCGTCGGAATTTTTGCTGTAAACAACCCTGTAATGCCCGGCGCCCCCGGTGTAAAGGATGGGTTTCCAGGTAATAAGGATGGAACTGCTCGACAAAACCCGGGCTGCCTGGTCGGCAGGCGAAATAGTTTGGGTATTTTCCCAATCCGGGTCCCTATCGTCTAAAAACCCCCTTACCTCTTCATTTTCGCTGAAAAGTGCATTGCGGCCGATGTCTAAATCGATAAGGTTTCCCAATTCGGTTATATTTGGCGGCACTTCCTTTTTGAATTTGTTACTGTTAAGGTAAAGATACTGCAGGTTATCTAAGTTTTCGAATATCGGCGGGATACGGTCGTCCAGGCGGTTGTCCTGCAGTTGAAGCAGGGTCAGGTTTTCTAAGTTCCTGATCCTGGGCGGGATATCGCCTGTTAAGTGGTTTGCATTCAGGTTCAGGTAGACCAAGTTGGCAAGATTTTCCAACTCCCTGGGGATTTCCCCGGTCAACCGGTTAAAGTCAAGCAGGAGTGATACCAGCCGGGTAAGATTTCCCAGTTCTTGCGGGATAGGCCCCTGCAGTTGGTTTTCAGAGAGATATAAGTAAACCAATGAGTTCAGATCACCTAACCTGACCGGTATATACCCCGTCAGTCGGTTGGAGTTCAACCACAGGGAACTGAGGTTGGTAAGGTTTCCCAATGCCGCCGGGATGTTCCCCGTTAATTGGTTGGAATCGAGCAAAAGGTTGCCAAGTCTTGTCAGGCTGCCCAATGCCCTGGGTATCGCCCCGGATAATTGATTCGAACTGAGGATAAGGCTGCCTAAGTTGGTCAGGTCGCCCAGTTCAGCGGGGATGGCGCCGGTCAATTGATTCGAACTCAAAATAAGGCTGCCTAAGTTGGTCAGGCTGCCCAACGCCGCCGGGATGCCGCCGCTTAATTGGCTGCCGCTGAGATTAAGATACTGCAAGTGCGGTAGATTTCCCAATGCCGCGGGAATGGTTCCGGTCAGGTTGTTGTCCCGCAGGTTTATTCTCTCAACCCACGTGTTCCCGGTACTGCAAGAAATGCCGTGCCAGGAGTTTTCTGAACCTACGGGGCCAAAACCGTCAGGCTCCGGACTGCCGTCTTTCCAGCCGCTGTTATTGCTCCAGTTGTCGCCGTCCGTGCTGTTGTATAGAGCAATCAACACCTCCCGTTCAGCGGCCGGGATAGCCCCAGGTTTGACCGGGAGAATACTTTGCTCTTCCCGGCATAAGGCGGTATAGGTATTTTTCTCGCTCTGCCGGAAAAGGAGTTCCTGCCGGGTGCGTACTGCCGGGCCGTCAAACATTAATTCTCTAATGTCCGGCGTCGCCCCCTCTTTATTAATATTTCCCGGGAATTTGCTCGAAGAAATTTTTTTTTGGTCAACATGGTTGAACATGCAGTTCCCAGGCCCCTCATAGGGTGCGGACGCCGTCCGCCTGATCAGGTTTAATCTAAACTTGCCGCCGTTCACCCAAAGGTCGAGTCCTTTGCCCCCGCCGGCCACACTAAACCGCAGCGGCTGACCCCTCTCTAAAAACCTCAGTCTTATGCGCACCCCGTTATGTTCGTATATTTCGAAAGGCAGAACTTGCCCATAGAGCAGCAGTTGCCCGGCATCTAAGTCGATGGTAAAAACAACAGGCAAGCTGTCACGGCGTAATTCTTTCACCTCGCCCCGGCGATTCATCCACAGGCGAAATTCCAGGGCGGCACTGGATAAGACCAGCGGGGTCCAACCGTCCCTCTCTTTGTAAGTTTCGATAGAAAGAGAAAATCCGCCCTCCCGGACCAGGAACGCGGCGGGTTCTCCCGGCGCCGCCGGCTGGGAGGCGAACAGGACGGCGGCAAGAATGAAGGGAATAAAAAAATAGTCGGTTTTTTTCGTACATTTTTGCAAGTTATTAATAAAACATAGAATTTTTCTCATTTTTTTTACCTCCCTACCTTCGTAAAAATAGGGTTTGATTTTACAATCATGGTGCAGTTAGGGAAAACAGGTATGTGAAAAGATTTTATTACCGGTGATTCGTTAAAATCAACCGGCCTTAAAATATATGGAATATTCTCTGTTTCCATATCTCTTTTATGCCATTACATGGCGGTAATAACAACATGCTGCACATACTTCAAATTCGCACCGTTTGGTGGCTTTTTTCAAGTTTAGTCTTGAAAAAAACACTATAGCATGAAGAGATCAGGTTTGTCAATAGGAGATCGGGAGAACTCAGGAGGAACTCAAGAGAGCTCAGGAGGGACTCCAAGAGAGCTCAGGAGGAACTCAAGAGAGCTCAGGAGGAACTCAAGAGAGCTCAGGAGGGACTCAGGAGAGCTCAGGAGGGACTCGAGAGAACTCAGGAGGAGATCAGGAGAACTCAGGAGGAACTCAAGAGAACTCAGGAGGAAATCGGGAGAGCTCAGGAGAACTAAAAGCCCCTCCCGGTAAGCAGCTTGAAAAGCAGGCGCAGGGGACGCACTAAGAAATAAAGA
This sequence comes from Candidatus Aminicenantota bacterium, assembly GCA_023135565.1. Classification (GTDB taxonomy): domain Bacteria; phylum Acidobacteriota; class Aminicenantia; order UBA2199; family UBA2199; genus JAGLQA01. Next base: position 5,062 of record JAGLSW010000014.1, read on the forward strand.
GGATATAAAAAAGTAGGTAACTTAATCGCCGCCCAATCTAAAGGCGTGGGAACAAAAAGAAAATGAATGAGGTGTTTTGCCCGGTTTGCATTGGAATCCATGGCTTTGAGCAAAGCTTTGACTTCGTAAATTTTGCCTATCTTCGGCTGCGCTGTGCTGTCGCCGGCCAACAGGCTGCCTAAATACTCAGCGGCCGGTTTCCCGGATCGTACGTCTAAACCGGCCGCTCGAAGCACCCCGGCGGGAAGCTGTAAACCGCAAACCTGCCGGGCTAAAAACAAACCCACAGCCAACATCGGCAAACTACCCGTCTCCCGGGCATCCGCGGTTAGGGCCTGCCAATCGAGATCGGGAAAACTATCGATAAGATGGGCAATCTCAGCCGGGTATCTCAAAAAGCTCCAGTTGTCTTTGGTACCGTGGAGACAAAGCACAAGCAGCGCATGCTCCGCTGATAAAACCGGCACCTGCCGGGAAAGAAGCGCAGCCGTACTCCTGTTTTGCCGGACTCTCCCTGCAAAACCGGTTTTTGCCTGCCCCGGGAAAATTTGCTGGTGAACATCCACCACACTCGTATCGTCAAAAAATTCCAGGCTGCGATGAAAACGCACCCAGAGACGTTTCTTTTTTTCGTCTAAGGGGAAACTGCTGCGCAAACCGGCAGCAGTCAGCAAGTCATAAACCGTACCGAAATCTTCACCGCGCACCAATAAATCTAAATCCACAAAAGTACGCATGGAAAGGTCTCCATAAGCTTGAACCGCCAGTACAGGCCCTTTAAAAGCAATGGCCGTCACCTCCCCACGGGACAGGATGTCTAAGACGCGGTGCAATTTCGCAGCCTGCCTGAGATTATTCAGGGTATTCTCTTTGTCCAGGGCTTTTATCCGCTTCATCTCTGCTTCAGGCAGCAGGGAAATATCGAGATCTTTTAACCGTTTATAGAACAGCGGCAGCACCCTGTGGTAAACAGCAAACTGTCTTAATTTTGCCCAATCGATCTCCTTTTTTAATATCTCCGCGGCAGCCCGGGAACACCAGGGCGCGGCAGCCTGTTTCCCCGGTAGGGTGATAGATAGGAGCAGCAGTTCCAGCTCAGGTTCCAGGCTAAATGTTTTATTTTCTTCTTTCATATTAATTAATACTTTGAGTACTGCCGTGGAATTCATGCAACTGTTTATTATACACCTAAAGTTAGGTTTAATCTATTCCCGGGAAAAAATAATTCTTTAGGAAAAAGAGGGCAGGCTGATAATCCCTCTCATGGGTTGGGCCCGCCGCCCCCTTTTCATTAAACTGGAATTATTTTTAAAAAAATGGTATTAAATGGTTGACAAATCAGATTTATTAAGCTAACATATAAATGGCCTAAATCACATCGAGGCTCACCAACTCTTACAGAAAACAAAGAGGAGGAAAAAATGGTGAAAAAACTAGAACTTAAAAAAGAAACAATCGCCAGGTTAACCCCAGAGGAATTAAGCGAAATTAAAGCCGGTTACAAGGCTTGTTGGGAAAACCTTTGGTCCCTCTACTACTGCGGCGTCATCTGGACCGGAGATGTAAGACCCGCCTAACCGGGTGTCGGTAAGGAGAGGTTTTCTCTCCTGCATCAAGTACTAAAAAGGTGGTATCGCTTTCATTTCCTGGTTAACAAAGAAGTAGTCATGAAATGGAACGGGATAGTTTTATTTAAATTTTCGAGAAAGAAATAGAGCTTTTCCCGGCATCCGTATTTCATTTCTTTGCAAGCACATCATGCTTTCCCCCGGGAGAATACCGCATGTTTTCGCAAGCATATCGCGCTTCCCGGTAAGCATGTATTTTTCTTAAAAAGCATATCTGTTCTCTCTTGCCACAGAATTTTGCGTCTAAAAAAGACCGGGACTGCGTCTATCTTTCTATAAAGTTTGCGTACCTTGCGCCATTGGTCTGTGAAATTTTTTTCACAAAGATTTTTTACCATATTGAGAAGTGTCTCGGATGGCCTATAGGTTGGGGATGCCGCCGGCAAATCGCTCATCAGCCATTAATTTGCGCAGCGCATATGCTGCCGCTTTGATGAGGCAGTTTAGTAACACTGTTTGATTGGCACGAACCAACAAACGCAATTGTTCGGGAAGGGTAAAAACCAGGTGGAAATAAGTG
>JAGLSW010000140.1 GCA_023135565.1 Candidatus Aminicenantota bacterium
GTTACTTTATCTGAGCGCTATAGCCAGGAGGTAATAAAATGGCATTAGTAAACGCATTACAATTTAACTACCGTGAAGAGGAATATGAGGCCCCGCGGGCTGAAGGGGATTTAGAAAAAGTGGCCCGTGAATATGTCGAGAAACACGGCGGGAAATCTTTAGGTCACATCGACACCCCGGCTTTTATCAGGAAGAACTCTAATATCACCCTCATGCCTGCGCAGGAACTGCGGCGGCAGAGAAAAGTGTTGGAACCCGATAAAAAAATATTAGATTTAATCGCAGTGCTGAGAGGCGACAACCGGGCTGGAGAACTCAGCCTGAGCTTTTAGAGCTTCTCATAAAATTCCCATCAAAATGCGAGAAAGCCTCTGTGCAGCCTACGTTAATCGGTTAAATTCTCCCTCGGACGTATCGCTCATGAGAAGTTTTGGGAAGTCCAGAAACCTTTTTACAAAAAGGTTTTTGGCCGCCGGAGGCAAATTGATAAGAGATTCAAGCCTGCGCCACGGGGTTGACATGTGGGGGTATTTTCTTTAAAATCTCTTTAGGTAAACATGAAAATACAGAAGCCATCATTGATCGTTTTTGAAGGTATCGACGGTTCCGGCAAAACCTCTGTTTCTAAACTGCTGCTGTCTTATCTACAGGACAGCGGGAACGAAGTACAGTGGTTTCGCGAACCGGCTGATTCCCGGTGGGGCAGGAAAATCAGGGAACTTGCCAATTTGAAAGAGAGCATCCCCATCGAAGAAGAACTGGAATATTTCATCAAAGACAGGCAGTGGAATGTGAAGAACAATATCTTGCCCGGCCTGCGGCAAAACAAAACCGTCATCTTGGACCGTTATTATTTTTCCACAGCCTGTTACCAGGGAGCCAGGGGATTTTCCATAGAGGAGATCATAGAGCGGAATACCGCCTTTGCGCCGGCTCCTGATATTACTTTTATCATCGACGTGGATGTGGATACCGCTTTAAAAAGAATTAAGCGCGGACGCGACTACGAAGCGAAACTTTTTGAGAAAAGGGATTTCTTACAAAAAGTAAGGGCGAACTATTTAGAGCTGCGCGCTCCGGGTATTCATATTATCGACGGCACTCCCCCTTTGGACGAAGTATTCGACCGGGTAAGGAACAAAATAGATTCTTTTTAATTCTGCGGTTTTTTGAAGTCGGCCAACTTTTTCATCAGATCGAACCAGAAAGGAGCGCCCAGCGAGATCGCCAGCGACGTGATCAGCAAACCCAAAATTTTGTAAAGCCAGGCCAACCAATCGCCTTTCACCGGCAGACCGCGGGGATCCTGGGCCTGGGTTTTATCCAGCGCCCAGCCGATGGGGAAACCCGGCTGCGCGGTGACTTCACCGAATTCAACGGCATTATTTTCCATATTTTTCAATGCGCCGCTTAGTTCTGCCACCGTTTTATCCCCGGCAGCGCCTTTTTCTGCTGTGTTTTCCGGCTGCTCCGGGGTTTCTCCGGTGGTTTCTTCAGCAGCCGGTTTTTTTTCGCTGCTTTCCGCTGTAGCGGGAAGGGGCTTTTTAACGGTATCCATCGCAGTGGAAACAAAAGATTCGCGCAGCCCTTGATTGTGGTAAAGACCTTTAATAATCATGAGGGTATCTAAATTCAGGAAAACGCAGAATATTAAACCGATGACAAACAGCACTTCGCGGGTTTTTTTCCTGTACCATGTTCTCAGGTTTTCCATGTTATGATCGAACCAGCCCTCTACTATTTTGTGGGCTTTTTCTACCTTTTCTTCCAATTCGCCGGTTTTGCTTTCCACGCCGTGCAGCACATCCAGCAGAGCGGTTCTTATGCGGGCATTGTTGATTCCTTTGATGCCTTTTTCGATCTCCTCGAAAGCCTCTGTTTTTTCTTTGTCGAAATTCGCCAGGGTATCGAGCAGGGCTGAAGTTAATTTTTTCACCGGTATTTTATGCGGTTTTTTGTTTGTTTCCTCATCGCGAAATTGTTTAATCAGCGGGTTTTGATATACTTCCTTCACTAATTTATCGCTTTTGAGCAAACCGGTCAGGGATTCTTCCAGGGATTTTGCCCGGACATTTGTTAGTTTTGCGATCCCCTCCCTGACAGAGGAGCACAGTAGGCTGGCCAATAGATACACAAAGATTAGGCCCATTGTCACTTCAAGAATTTCGGAACCAAGCATGGTTACCTCCTTTTAAAATTTAGCGTATTGTCGAAAGTTTTTGTCGGGGGAACTTTCAACCCTTTTTTGTTTTGGTTTCTCATCATTTTTTCTCCGCTGAAATGTTATCATAAAACAATATGGAAAAGCAAATTTTTTTTGATTTTTTTTCGAGATTGTTTAGGTTGTAGGAGCCGTTACTTAGCGGTAGGGAATGGATATAAAATTGTTTCGGAATTCAAGATTTGTTAGAAAGTTCAGTAATTTGGACTGTTACTTTTTCGGCTACAATTCTTCTTTGTCTAACCTGTTTTCGAGATATTTTTTTACTACCGGGATAAAATTTTTATAGGGCCGTTCCGATTCATTAATAAATTTGGTTATGGAACTCCACTTGATGTCAAGGTATTCATGGGCGACCACATTCCTGAACCTGACCCATTTCGACAACTTTTCCGCATTAGCCCCCTCCAGCCCCTCAACCGTGGAGACCATAGCCACAACTCGCCTGTATGTATCCGGGATAGGGATTCCCTCGATATTAAGAATCACCCTGGAAATATCCACCGTGGAATTTATGATATTTTCGATCCAACGTTCCACATTTCGTCTTTTATCTCTTTCTTTTAGATATTCCGGGCGGGTTAATTTTTTAAATTTGATATAATCTTCGAGTTCAGCCTCGAGGAAGCTAATATGTCTTACCAGCCTGTCTGCAAATTCTCGTATCATCCGGTCTCCCGTGCAGCTACAGCGCTGCGGCGCTGCCTAACCTCTGCCTGAAATCCTTTATTCTCATATACATAAAATCCTCCGCTTCCCGCGAAATCGTTTCGACAAAATCAAAATAAAGCGGCCAGTCTTTCACGGACAATATGATTCCCCTGGCTGCGCTGCCGCATACCGCGGCGGACGCCCGGTTTAGAACCAACAATTCCACTTCTTTTCCCAGGAGTTGGTCCAGGTCTGCCCAAACCTGGTCTTCCCCATCGTAATAGGTTTCTTCTTCATAAGGTACGGGGTGACGTACACCGGGGTAAAAATAAACCGCAACGTCGATATCCGAATGCCTATTTGCTCGCCCCGCGGCATAAGAGCCGAATAGAAAAGCGAAAGCAATATCGTTTCGGTTGGCGAAATATTTTTTTAGTTTTGTTATCAGGTCGTCGGCTTTTTTCATGGTTTAATTATAATATAGAAAGAAAATTTTAGCAATCCCTTTAGCCTGAGAACCTAAGAACCTGGGTTGGCGGATATCTCACCGCCCTCCGCCGAAGGCCGGATTGAATAGGTAGTTTGGCCTGTGTCCCCTTTCCGGCATCAGATTTTATGTTCAGGTTGACTGGGAATGAGAAAAAAGAGGTGGTCGCAAAATGCGACCACCTATCCCGTTTGAAATATTCCAGTTATGTAAAAATAGGGGACAGTCAAGAATGCCACCCCAGGTGAGTGTATCAGCATTCAACGTAAATTAAGATAATAGAAAATTCAGATAGTTGACAAAAAGCGGATAAGGGTTTATATTAAAGGCGGAGAAAAAAAATGGCGAATACAGAGTGCGTATCTATAGAGTACCCGGCGGAACTGCTTGTCTCTTTGAAGTATAAGAGAGACGAATTTGCCGATGAGATAAAGAGAGTCTCGGTTATAAAATGGTATGAGTTAGGCAAAGTATCGTCCAGCCTGGCGGCCAAAATTCTTAAAATAGACCGGGTGGAATTTTTAGAACTTTTGGGTAAGTATAAAGTTTCGGTTTTCCCTTATGAGAGCAAGGAAGAGTTGTTGGAAGATGCAGCGAATGCCTAAAGTTGTAGCAGACACGACTCCACTCATACTTCTTTCAAAGATTTCAAAATTCGACATTCTAAAATCGGTTTATGGCGAGATTATTATTTCGAGAGGTGTTTTTGAAGAGTATGAAAGAGGTAAGCAGAAAAAATACTACATAGATATTTCGCATTTTGATTGGATAAAGATCGTCGATATTACAAACAGGAAACCCTTGGAATTTATTGTTGACCTGGATAAAGGAGAGGCTGAATCTATCGTATTAGCGGAAGAGATCAAAGCGGAGCGATTGATTATCGATGAAATACGGGGAAGAAATTTTGCGAAATCAAAAGGCTTAGGCATAACAGGTACAATCGGGGTTTTATTAAAAGCAAAGGAAAGAGGTTTTTTACAGGAAGTGCTGCCATTAGTTTTTGAGTTGAAAGAGAAGGGCATGTGGATAGATGACGCTCTTATAGAATATGTAAGGGAGATTGAAGAGCAAGCGGGTAATACCTGATCTTTTCCCGGATCGTCTGCCGCGGAAATTTAGTATGATAGTGTGGTCGGGAAAAAAAATCTTTGCCCTGTTGAAAAAAATTTTACTTTCGTTTATAATTCATTATTATAAAAACCGGTAAGGAGTACAACATGGCAACGCTTAATATTAAAAAAGAAAAACTTCGTGAACTAAAAGAAAAGGAAAAGGGCGGTGTTGAAAGAAAGCATACCATAATGATTGTGGATGAAAAAGATAGAAATTTAGAATCATTGGAGTCGCTGCTTTCAGGGGATTATCATATTATCATGGCCGGGGACGGCCTGGAGGCGCTGGATACAATTAAAAAAATGGAGAAGCCCGAGAATATCAGTCTGATAATCGCTGACCAGAGTATGCATGGATTTAACGGTATCCAGCTTTTTGAAAAACTTAAAGTTATTATACCCAATACCATCCGTATCATTATTACCGGCTATACTGAAAAAGAGATAATCTTAGACGCCGTCAACAAAACGCAAATCTACCAGTTTATTCTCAAACCTTTTGACCCCGAAGACCTGAAACTCAGGGTAAAACGAGCTGTTGAAGCCTTTGAGCACCAGAGAGAGATTGAAGAATCGAGAATTACCGATGATTTGACCGGACTGCGGAACCGCCGCTATGTCAGGGAATACATTGAACAAGATATTGCTAAAGCAAATAGGGATTATGAAAACTGGCTGGAATATCAAAGAAAAACCGCTCCCAAAGAAAGCGACTTGATTTTCTTAATGCTGGATATCGATCATTTCAAGGCTGTTAATGACGAATATGACCATGAAGCGGGGGATATGGTGCTTAAACAGTTGGCTGATATTATGCGTAGGTTGTTTCGTGACACCGATGTCCTGGCCCGCTGGGGAGGCGAAGAGTTCCTGGTAATCAGCCTCTTTACCAACCGCGGCCGGGCCCACGATATGGCCGAACGCCTGCGCTGGGCTGTGGAGGTACGCCTGTTCGATTTAGGCAATAATAAAGAGAAAAATATTACCTGTTCTATCGGTTTTGCCTGTTATCCTTTTCTAATTGAAAATCCGGACGCCCTGGATTATGAGAAAATAATTAGTATCGCAGATAAAGCCCTTTACGCCGCTAAAAATTCGGGCCGCAATGCCTACGTGGGCATACAAAGCACCGGCAAAACCGATCCCGGTAACCTTTTTAATAGGATACAGGAAGATATAGAAAAATTAATCGATGATGGAGAACTGGAAATCTACACTTCTATAAAAGACCGGAAGTTAAAGTGGGCTTAGAAAAAAACCCACTCGTGTGGGAGGGTGATAAGCTGCTTCGCAGCAAGGGTAATGCTTTTGATTTTAAATCAATTTTGCCTCCGGCGGCCAAACTTT
>JAGLSW010000141.1 GCA_023135565.1 Candidatus Aminicenantota bacterium
CGGAGGCAAGATTGTTTTAGATTTTTCCAAAACTGAACACTTACCTTTTCGTCTATTGCCAACAACCATGCATTCATGATATAATAACTTTTCTTTCATGCAGCTAAAATAAAAGGAATCCCGATAGAGTAACCGATTATCTTAAGTTACCCTGTCGATCAATTTAAACACCAAACCGCTTTTCTTTTTATTTTGAAAAACCACCTGCCTGGAAACTCTCTATTATCAACGGTTTCAAAGGTAAAAAATCCCGGTTTATAAAAAAACTATAAAAAAAGAAAATGAGTAGATACAAAAAAACGATACAAATAATTATCCTGGATCTTATTATTCTTTGGTTGGCCGCCCCTCTCCTCCTACGCGGCAGCGGTATTCATTTTAAGCGAATCTCCTCTGACGAAGGACTTTCCCAAAGCGCAGTTTTTTCTATTTTACAGGACAGTAAAGGCTTCCTCTGGATCGGCACCCAGGACGGGTTGAATAAATACGACGGCTACAATTTTGAAGTGTTTAAGCCTGACCCGGATAATGTCGCCAGCTTAAGTCACAGTTGGATCAACGCAATCTTCGAAGATAGGTGGGGTATAATCTGGGTCGGTACCAACGGCGGCGGGTTGAATAAATTCGATCCCAAAAAGAAACGGTTTTCCCGCTTCCGGGTAGACAGTTCCGCCCCGGACTGCATTAACAGCGGGTTTATCACCTCGATTTGCCAGGACAAAGAGGGGAACATCTGGGTCGGTACGGCAGGCGGCGGACTCAGTAAAATAACCTATGCAAAAAACCCGGGCAGCCCGGGACAGGAAAAAGTACGAATCGTTACTTACCGCTGTGACGCCGGCAGCCCCGAAAGCCTTGCAAGCGACACAGTAAACTCGGTTTTAGTAGACCGTTCGGGCGTTCTCTGGGTCGGGACGAACCGCGGTCTCGATAGATTGCACCCGGCGGGTGCGCCCTCTGAACCGCTCCGCGGGGGGGCGGCCCCCCCACCCTCTGACCCGCTCCGCGTCAAAAACAGCAGGGGCCGGGAAATCCAAAACCCGCAGTATGATAAAAAAACAGGTACCTTTTCCCACTATGCAAACGATCCTGGAAACCCCCACAGCCTGAGCAGCAGCAGCGTCACCCAGGTTTATGAAGACCGTTCCGGTTTGCTCTGGATAGGCACCGGCCGCGGGCTTAATCTAATGAATAGGGAGACCGGTGATTTTACCCGCTATCAACATAACCCGGGAAATCCCCGCAGCTTGAGCAGTAACAGGGTCAGCGCCATTATGGAGGACCGTTCCGGCATACTCTGGGTGGGAACCAGGGGCGGGGGAATCAACCAATTTAATAAAAGAATGGAAACTTTTACCCCATTTCGTCACAGCGTCGAAGACCCCCACAGTTTGAGTTTCGATTATGTCTCCTTCATCTATGAAGACAGTTCCCGGATACTCTGGGTGGGAACCACCGGAAAAGGAATAAATAAATTCGATCGCGGGCAAAAGTTCAAACTTTACCGCTCTGAACCCAAAAACCCCAACAGTTTGAGCAGCAATTATCTTTATGCACTCCATGAAGACCGCGGCGGGATGCTCTGGATAGGCACCGCCATCGATGGGCTGAACCGCTTCGACCGCAAAAGCGGGACCTATACCCATTTCCGCAGGATTGCCGGGGACCCCGCCAGCCTGAGTTCCGATGTGGTGCGCTCCATCTTCGAAGACAGCTCCGCTGCGCTCTGGATAGGAACCGCTAATGGGCTGAATAAATTTAACCGGGAAACGGATACGTTCACCCATTTTCCTGCCGGCGCCGTGCACTCGATTATCGAGGACAGATCGGGTACAATGTGGGTCGCTACAAGGGGCGCCGGCTTGAACAAATTTAACCGGGAAAGCGGCGTTTTTACCCCTTATCGCCGGGAAAAAGATAACCCCAACAGCCTGAACGACAACGCTGCCCTTATCGTCTACGAAGCGCCCTCTGAACCCGGCGTGCTGTGGATCGGCACACAAAACAAGGGGCTGAACCGTTTCGATACCGGCAGCGGGATTTTTACCCACTTCGAAGCAAACCAGGAAGACCTGGACAGCCTGAGCGGTAATTTTGTTTTAACTATATACGAGGACAGTTCCGGCATGTTGTGGGTCGGCACTTACGGCGGCGGGCTGAATAAATTGCTCCGCCAACAGGGGGGGAGACCCCGTTTTATGCATTATACAGAAAAAGACGGGCTGCCCAGCAATTCGATCTACAGCATACTGGAAGACGAATCCGGCAATCTCTGGATGAGTACCAATAAGGGTATTTCTAAGTTCGACCCGCGGCAGGGAACTTTTAAAAACTATAACGCCAAAGACGGTCTCCAGGGAGAGGAGTTTAACGGCGGCGCTTATCACAAAAGTAGGAGCGGGGAGATGTTCTTCGGCGGCCCCAATGGCTTTAATACTTTTTTCCCCGCCGATATAAAAGATAATCCCCACCAGCCCCCTATCGTGATAACCGACTTTAAAATTTCCAATAAAGTTGTAGAAATCGGCGCCGGCTCGTTCATGCAAAAAACCATCACCTACAGCGATCAGGTGACCCTGACCCACATCCGCAATGCGCTCTCTTTTGAATTTGCCGCCCTTGATTTTACTACCCCGGAGAATAATAAATATGCCTATAAGCTGGAAAATTTCGATAAGGAATGGCAGCAAACCGGTGCTGAAAAACGTTTTGCCTACTATACCAACTTAGACCCCGGTCGGTATGTTTTCCGGGTCAACGGAACCAATAATGACGGCGTCTGGAATGAAACCGGCGCTGCTGTCGATATAATCATCCTGCCGCCTTTCTGGCAGACCTGGTGGTTTAAGCTGCTGCTTTTTTTAGTAGGGATAGGAATATTGATGTTTTTATTCAAGCTGCGTGTCTACCGGGAACAGCAGAAAGCCCGGCAGGAGCAAATGCGATTGAAACAGGAGATGGAAAAACAGCAGTTAAAAAAAGAATTGCAAATAAAAGCAGATTTTACGGCTATGTTGGTTCATGACCTGCGCAGCCCGCTGACCGCCGTGATGGGGTATGCGGATATGTTGGACGAGATGTCTAAAAAAGGGGAAATAGAGAGAACCGGCCGGGCCATTAATCTTTCCTGCGATAAAATGTTGGCATTAATCAACGATATGCTGGACTTAGAGAAATTCAAAGCCGGCAAGATGGTTTTGAATAAGGAGGAAGCGGTGCTTTGGGAGAAAATTGAAGAAACCGTTAATCTTTTTACTCCGTTGTTTATAAAAAAAGGGATGCACATCGAATATAGTGTTGGCCGGGGCATGAAAAAGAAAAAATTGTCTATCGATGCGGAGAAAATCAGCCAGGTGTTACAGAATTTATTAACCAATGCCTTGAAATTTGTGCCTGAAAAAGGGGAGATTACCCTTGGAGTATACGAAGTAGATAAAGAGTGGGTAGAAGTTGCCATAGCAGATAATGGCCCCGGTATTCCCGCGGACAAAAAAAAGTTTCTTTTCGACAAATATGCCCAGATCGAGAACAGTGCAGTGATGAAGGGAACCGGCTTAGGACTGGCCGTATCGAAACTGATCGTGGAAGCTCATGGGGGAATTATCGGTTACCGGAACGGTGAGCGCCGCAGGGGAAGTCTTTTCTTTTTCCGCCTGCCCTTAGGATAGCGCCCAAGATTCATCGCCTAATAATGGGCGTTTTTCAGTGCAGAAAAGCTTCTCGCTCAACAAAAGTTTTGTTCAAACTTTTACAAAGGTGCGGCATACCGCACATAACCAATTTGCCTCCGGCGGCCCTGCCG
>JAGLSW010000142.1 GCA_023135565.1 Candidatus Aminicenantota bacterium
AAAGCGCCCCTTGCCGCCGGAGGCAAGTAGATAAAGTTTAGCTAATTATCTTTGGTCTTGTTCTACCACTTTTTTGATTTCATCGACTAAGGGGCGAATCAAAGCTAAGTCCATGGCATGAATATTCGTCTTCAAAGTAGAGGCGGTGGTCTTCATAACTCCGGCAGCCATTTTCAACTGCGCTTTGAGTGTTTCTTTCATGGCAGCGGGGATATTGGGGTTGGATTCGATCTCTTTTAATTGTTTTGTCATTTCGCTGTCTGCTTGTTTCATCTGGGCGCCGTAAACGATAGAACTATAACCCATCATAATGGTCCCTAATTTACCGAAATAGTTCTCATCCCAGCCGTGTTTTTTCAGGATATCTAAAAAATCTGATTTTGCTTTGAGTGCTTCGGGTACGGTCGTATCGCCGCTCTTGGCGTCGTATTTAAGACCGTAGGCTGTCATCTCTTTTTCCAGCAGCGGGAAGGTTTTGATAAAGTGTTTTACGTCTCCGGGTTTCAAAAGCTGTTTTGGCGGCTCCTGCGCGGTGACCAGTGTACAAAAAACAAACACGATTAATGTGACCAAAAAAACTCTTTTTTTCATTGTTTATCCTCCTTTAAGCTTGGTTTTTTATTGTGCGGAATCATAGGTGTTTTATATCACAAGTTCGATGTTTTTTCAATGAAAATTTTGGGATAAACCGATCCCTTTAAAATAAAGTGGCTTCTTAAAACACGACGAAAAAATTAAAACGCAAAATGAATGCACGAGCAAATACACTCATACATTACATTTTGCGAATTACTCAAACTTGCGGTTTATGCCGGACCGCAATAACGAACCTGGGAAGTGTCGATGCAGATGGTGCCGATACTCAACACATAGCAATCATAGCAAATCGTGCAGCCGGAGCCGGAATCTTCGTTTCCGCCTTTAACTGAATTCAAATCCTGGCTGCTTAAATTGGAAATGGTTTGTTTTTTTAGGGAAAGTTTTTCTGGTAATGTCCCATCTATAGGTAGAGAGAAAAGGAATCATTAAGGCAAAAAAAGTAAAAAACGCAAAAAAGAGAACACTAACATCGTTCATAAAAGAAAACGTTGAAATTGAGTCTAATTTAATGACAGATGAATGGTGCGGATATTCTGGATTATCCAAATTGTTTAGCCATGAGGTAATAGTTCACAAGAATGGAGAATATGTAAGGGGTAATGTCCATACAAATACAATTGAAGGATTTTGGAGTTTATTCAAAAGGGGTATTGTGGGGCAATACCATCAAATAAGCGTCAGATATATTCAAAAATATATTGACGAATTTTGTTTCCGATATAATAATAGGAAAAATCCTTATATCTTTGATCTAACAATAAAAAATGCTGTGGGGGCTTAAGTGAAAGGAAAAACTTTAAAGGCAATATACGGTTCACCGGATAGACCATTAAAAATTGGTAATTTAGAAATCCCAGCTTATGTTTTAGAAGATAGTAGAAGAGTTTTGGTACAAGGCGGGATGTTGAAATCATTAAATATTTCATCTGGCGGGAGCAGAAGTAAGGGTGGGGACCGTTTAGCTAAATTCATATCGGGAAACAGGCTAAAACCCTTTGTTGATAAAGATTTGTTAGACCGGACCACTAAGCCAATAAAATTTAAAATTAAAGGAATAGTTGCATATGGCTATGAGGCTATCACGTTGCCAGAAATTTGCGATGCTATTTTAGAGGCTCGAAATAATGGGGTTTTACAAAAACAGCAACTTCATATAGCAGAACAATGTGAAATTTTAGTACGATCTCTTTCTAAAGTTGGGATAATTGCTCTTGTTGATGAAGCGACCGGCTATGAAGAGATTAGAGATAAATACGCTCTTCAAAAAATCCTTGATAAATATATATCAAAAGAACTGGCAGTATGGGCGAAAAAATTTCCCGATGAATTTTATAAAGAATTGTTTCGATTGAAGAAATGGCAATATAGTCCGATTAGCGTAAAAAGGCCGATATATGTAGGGAAGTTAACAAATGACATTGTTTATAATAGGTTGGCTCCCGGCGTTCTTGAAGAGCTTAAAAAAAAGAATCCTATAATAAAAGAAAAAAGAAGAAAAAGCAAACACCATCAATGGTTAACAGAAGATGTTGGACACTCAAGGCTTGCAGAGCATCTATCAAATGTAGTCGTTTTAATGAAAGCTTCTGCGAATTGGGGTATTTTTGAAAGATTATTAAATAGAGCAAAGCCAAAGTGTGGTGAGTCCCTTATGTTACCGATGGAATATGAGGATGAAAAAGAATAGAATAATGAAATCATATAGCTATTAAATGGGAGATTCTAATATGACTATTTGATTAGTTTTAACCTGCGTAAATCTTTTTCATTCCATCCTATTTTGTCCAACATACCTTTTAACAAATTTGGTTGATAAGTTTTTTTTGGATGATAATGAACCGTTATGCGATCTTTGTTACGCCTATATATCAACGAAGCCCCCCTTTTTTCATCCCTTACCCACCCATCGCGATTAAGTGCAGTGATAAGCTTTTCAACAGAGATATTTTTTATTTGATTCCAAATTTGTTTGGGGTATTTCATGCTAAAACTAAAATCATACCATTACTGGAATTTCTCTAAGACGCATAGGGGGCGGCGGCGCCATCGAGGCAGGTTTGTGTTCCCTTTGACATTCTATTCCAATGGGAATGGGTTCACCATGCTTAATGATAGACTTTAAATAGGCAATGGCAGCATCAACTGCATTGACAAGCGCCTCTTCTTCTGTTTTGCCGCCGACATGTAGTCCGCTTAACGCTGGGGAATGGGCATAAAATTCGCCATTATCTGGCTCGATTATTATAGGTATCTCAAAAGTTAATTTTCTTTTTTTTAACCACACGGGCATTCTCCTTATGTTACATATCAATTATATAATAAATTACTTAATTTTTCAACCAAAAAAATATAAAAAAATGTCGCATTTATTTTTTACTGAATTTTTACCACGTGCAATTCCCATTCTTCTTGATCGAGATTTTCTAATAGGTAGTAATATTTTCCATTATAGAATGTGAAAATTGAAGCGGGATTAATGCGTAAATTCAATTTAGTAGAACCGGGCAAAAGTAATTTCTTTTCAATTTTTCCTGAAAAATTAAGAATGAGAAATTCACTTTTGTTTTGCTTTTCTCGGTATGTATGGATATAAATTCGATTATTAATAATCCAGGAATTTTTAAACACTGGTAATGTGCCTTGGAATATATACACTTTTTAAATATTTTTGCTTCATCTTTTCGGGGGCATTCTTCATAGCTGGAATTGACAACAAAGAATCCATTATTTTTTGTTTGAAATCTTGCGTTGTTAATATTTTATCACATTTGAATATAATGTCAGGATTGAGATTTCCCTTTCTGTCAAATGCTTTAATCACGTCTTTTTGTTGGTCAAATAAGAATATCTTGTCTTTTGTAGTACGCACATAGGTACACAATGGCGGCATAGATATTTTCCTTATCCTGTGACTTTGCGGAAGCTTTGTTCTATATAATTCTTTAATCTCCTGAAAATTTCCATCATTTAATACTGTGATCGCATGTGCTGTTGCATCAATCCATTTATAAAAAGTCAATACGTAATTTTCATTTATTGGTACTGCTTCAACAAGATAATTGCGAAACTTTTTTTCTTTAAGAATTTTGCCCGCTCTATCATATGTGATTATTTTGTAAACCGAATTCAACAAAATATTATCCCCATCAACAATCATAGTTAAGCCCGTATCGCTTGTTGTCAATAATTCTCCTGGCCCCTCTCCTTTTTTCCCAAATTCCCTTAAAAAGCGATAATTTTTCATGGAATACATCTTTACGGAAAAATCATCAAGGATATAAATTTCATCACCAGAAATATCAATCATAGACGGTCTATAAATGTCCGGGAATACGGCTATTTTCTCAGGGAACAAATTGACGTTCATGAAAATCATGAACGCAAACAATACCATTGCGCTTTTTCTCATTTTTTTACTCCTATATTTTTTTTCTAAATACATTATAAACTATTTCAAAAAAAAATACAATATGGTATAATCAAAAATTAGGAGAATTAACATGAAAAAAAAATTATCTAAAAAGCTTAACTTAAGAAAGCAATTAATCGCAAACCTAAATGGTAATGAACAAAAGAACATTAATGGTGGTACTGGCTTAACTTGTGAATGTCAGACAAAAGAAAAGGAAAGTTGCAGTGTAATGATTTTTTGTTGTACCCCTCCAGAAAGACAAATGGATAACGGATAATCATTGATTTGTAAGTGCTCTACCTATAGGTAGGACATTACCGTTTTTCTTTTCTGATTTTGTGTTTCATGTTTTCTCCTTAGTCTTAAGACGCAAAACGAATGGCGAGCAAACATGCTCGCGCATTACGTTTTGCGAATAATTCGGATTGGCGGCCTTTAATGGCAGCCGAGCTCTTTGTTTTAGCCTTCGGGGTCCGGTACGATACATATAGTAGCGGGACAAATACTGTGCTCGTAACAGTATTGACAATATGTGCAGCCGGAGCCGGATTCTTCGTTTCCGCCTTTAACGCCATTCAAATCGACATTGCTCAAATTTGAAATGGTTTGCTTCTTTAACGAAAGTTTTTGTTTACTGATTTTGTGTTTCATATTTTCTCCTTAGTTAGAATTTATACAGGCTGCGGACTTATCCGCCCTGTGTTTTTTGTATTTTACGTTTGTACTTATTGTCTTGTGTTCTCTGTGCTGCATTTTATAGCCCTGCTAAAGTTACCCAACATATTATTATAAACTAAGTTTCTTGTTTTTTCAACTAACTTTTATTTTTTGTGCCTGGTTCGGAACTGCTTATTGCCTCCGGCGGCCCTGCAATACTGTTGCCTTAAGCATTCTATAGCGCTCATTAAAATTGAC
>JAGLSW010000143.1 GCA_023135565.1 Candidatus Aminicenantota bacterium
CCGGCAGGGCCGCCGGAGGCAAGATCGTTTTTGCCTTTCTTCTTTTTTTGGTGTATAATTTTAGCCTCAGCAGGCCATTGTTTGAGATTTGGCGTTTGTGATTTGTAATTTGGATTTTGCCCGTTTCGCGGCCTAGTGGCATTCCAGCCTGTCCCCTAAAAGCCCACCGGTAGAAAGATTTGGAAATTCCTGGTGATTCACTTACGTTTTATTTGTCGTTGATCAAAGCTTATTATATTAATTTCTCGATATTATAACGTATCAGTTGCTTGCGTTCTGCCGGGTTTAACGTCATAGGGCAATCCCATCTTGCAGTGCCGTCGTGATATAGGGCTGTTTGCCCCGGATGGTTTGTAATTCAGCCGCGGAGATTATTTTAACGTCTGTCAATATATCGTATTTATAATCGATTTCCCAGCAGGTTTCCTGGATGGATTGTTTTAAACGCCAATTATAACCTGATTTTAGAACGATCAGCACATCATAATCGGAGTCGTTTGCCGCCTTTCCATAAGCCCTGGAGCCGAATAGGATTATTTTTTCGATTTGCCCCGGGAAAGTGTCTGTCAGCAGCTTGCGCAGCTCTTTCAACATTTCTTTATCGTTCATCGTACTTAATTAATAATATAAAAAAAAGGCTTTGTCAACCCCTTTGCCGGCTTCCGGGCTATAGAAAGATAAAATTTTTCAAACAAAAAGGATAGTGGCATTCCAGCCTGTCCACAACCCGGTCAAGCCGGAACCAAAAAGGGGGCGGCGCCCCAACCTATGAGAGACCCGGGCCGGAGAGTCAATAAACGCAAGCCTCTTTTGGGGAAGGTTCTCCAGCCTGTCCCCTAAAAGTCCCCCTAAAAGTCCCAAAGGTTTGTTATTTTGCTAAAGTAGGAGTGGCAGGTCCCGTAGTTTTTATTCTTTTTGGGGGAAGCGAAGTGATTCTTCCCGGATTTTGGGCTTGCCTTTTTTTCAGATCGAGACACATCGCTTTAACGTCATATTTAAATTTTTTCGCATAGGCTTCCCGCGCTTTTCGCACTTCCACGATAATTGGATCGATTATTTCACTCATTATTTAACCTCTTTCACCACTATTGAAATAGCATACTTTCCGGTAAAATTCAACTCCAATTTGAAGATTTTCGTTTCGACAATAAAAAAAGGTTTGTTCAAACTTTTTCGGAGGGGCGGTATGCCGCTGGCCCCCGACGAAAAACTCAATGGGGGCGTCACCCGGCAGGGCCGCCGGAGGCTAAGAGGGTGGGTGCGCCGCACCCCCGCCGGAGGCAAAAAGTAATTCCATGGTAGTGGCATTCCAGCCTGTCCCCTAAAAATCCAAAAAAATAAAAAGTTACCGGGGTATGCCGTTATTTGTCTTACCGGGAGTATTATAATTTAACCGGGGTTAACGGTTGAATTTGTTTTTGACTAAAAACGGTAAGAATGGTATATAATAGTATGACAAAATTTGAGTTTTCAAGTGGCTGTTATGAACATTAAATATCTCGTGGATAAATATGAAAAAGAACGGGGGCACTACCGTTCTACAAATTATAACGAGATGCAGCTCAGGAACGATTTCCTTGATCCTCTATTTGAGCTTTTAGGGTGGGACATCAAAAATAGGAATAGGATGCCGACTTATGAGAGGGAAGTAATCCTTGAGGAACCTCTAAAAGTCAACATTTCGGAGCACACAAAAAAACCCGACTACACGTTTCGTTTGTTTTCCGAAAGAAAGTTTTTCCTGGAAGCGAAAAAACCGGCCATTTTAATCGAGAAGAGCGATGATGCCGCCAAACAAATAAGAAGATATGGATTTACCGGGAAATTAAAGGTTTCGCTCCTCTCAAATTTTGAATATTTAATTATCTATGATTGTTCGATACCTTTAGAAGATGATGATAATTACCGTAAAGCACGGATAAATGTGTTTCACTATACGGAATATGAAGAAAGATTTGCAGAATTGCAGCAATATATGGGCAGAGAGTCGGTTTACAGCGGTAATTTTGACCGGGTATGGCAAGGCATAGAGGATAAAATAAAACTTTTCAGTATAGACGACTTATTCTTGAATGATTTCAATGAATGGCGATTATTGTTAGGCAGGGAAATTTTAAAACATTTGCCTGTTATATCGGAAGCACTTTTAAATGACTATGTCCAGGATTATTTAAACAGTATTATTTTCTTAAGAGTTTGCGAGGACAGAAATTTAGAAGAAAAGGAAACATTATTGAAGTTTGCAAAGGATAGAGGTTTTGAATCGTTAATTGAAAAATTCAAAGAAGCGGACAAAAAATATAATGCCGGCTTATTTAACCTTCCTTTATCGAATAAGGTGGTCGGCAATTTAGGATCGGCATTTTGGGAAATCATAGGAGAACTCTATTACCCGGAGAGTTATTATTCTTTCTCAGTTTTTTCTTCCGATATCCTGGGAAATATCTATGAAATTTATCTTTCTGAAAAATTGGTTGTCAAAGGTGATTTTGTTTTTCTCGAGAAAAAACCGGAAAATATCGACAAAGCTATCATAACAACGCCTACATATATTATCCACGAAATTTTAAGACAGTCGATTACTTCATTCTGCGCAGGAAAAACAGGTAGGGAGATATTAAAAATAAAAGTTTGTGATATTGCCTGCGGTTCAGGGGCGTTTTTATTGGAAAGTTTTCAATTGTTAAATGACTTATTAATCGATTACTATTTAAATACGGACAGTTCAACGTTAATCCGAACAAACATCGATACCTTTAAACTTCCTTTCAATCTAAAAAGGGAAATCCTATCGAATTGCATTTATGGTGTAGATAAAGATTACAACGCAGTAGAAGCATCCCGGTTCGGACTGCTCCTCAAACTTCTCGAGAATGAAGATAATGTCACCATAGGAAAACAACTCCCGGTTTTGTCGAATTTATCGAATAACATCGAATATGGAAATTCATTGATTTGCCCTGCCGATATAGCTGAACTTGATGAAAAAGACAAAAAGGACATTAATCCTTTCGATTTTAAAAATAACAAGTATGATGTAATTGTCGGCAACCCACCATATATGAAATCTGAGGACATGAAAAGGATTACTCCCTTAGAACACCCTCATCTATATAAAAAATTGTATAAATCCGCACACAAACAATTCGATAAATATTTCCTGTTTATAGAAAAAGGGCTTTCTCTACTTACCCAAAATGGCTATCTGGGCTTTATCGTCCCTAATAAATTTTATAAAGTCGGCGCCGGGAAAAAATTGAGACATTTGCTGTCGAGTACCGGCAGTCTGAAAAGGATAATTTCATTTGGAGCCAGGCAACTGTTTAAGAGTAGAACCACATATACATGTTTATTAATATTAACTAAAACTCAAAATAATGCCTGTGATTTTTACGAGGTAAGAAAACTATCTGAATGGAAGGTCGGCGGCTTTAAAAGTAACAGTTTTGAAACATACCCGATTTCAAAGCTCGATGATGAAGCCTGGCTATTCGTTCCGCCTTATTTAAAAAAGGCATATGATAGAATCGATAACCTTAGCATTCCCCTAATTGAACTCCTGGGGAAAAGCAATGTATTCAATGGGATCCAAACCAGTATGAATTCGATATATATCATTACTCCACAAAGGATGGACGGGGACTATATCTATTTTGAAAACGGAGGGTTGTCCTGGAAAGTAGAAAAAGAGATAACCCGCCCCTATTATAGAACACCGTCCGGGAAGAACGAAAACCGCTTAAACACATACCGGCTGCTGGAACCGAACTCCCTGGTTATATTTCCATACAAAAAAACGGGGGCAAGCGTGGAAGTAATACCCGAAAGCGAACTTAAGCATAGATATAAAGAAACATACAAATATTTTACTCATTTTAAAACCCGGCTTTTGAAAAGAGACGTCAGCCCCCCGATAAAAACAGGTGATTGGTATAAATTCGGGAGAAGCCAGAACCTCGACCGCTGGGATTGGACGGAAAAGATCGTTATCGGAGTGAATTCGTTGGGGAATAAATATGCGGTGGATTTTCAGCGTACTTTTATCTCATCCGGCGGCACTGCCGGTTACTGCGGGATCACGCTGCCTCCCGGCATTAAATATTCCTTATTTTATATCCAGGCCCTGTTAAACTCAAAATACCTGGAGTGGTATTCTTCTCTTATCGGGGAAGTTTTTCGAAGCGGGTATATTGCCAGGGGAACGAAAGTTCTAAACAGGCTGCCCATAAGAAAAATAAATTTTTCCAATCCGCAGGAGAAGAAACTGCATGATAAAATAACGGGGCTCCAGGAAAAAATGATAAAAAAGCAATCTGAAATCGACGGCAGCAGAGAGAACAAGAGAGTTTTAATAAAACTTGAGCGGCAATTTGCGGAACTAAAGCGCACTCTCGATCAAAAATTAGAAGAATTATTCGATTTGGGAGACGATGATAAACTGATCCCATTAATAGAAGAGATTTATGAAACTAATTGAGACCCAATCTTACCGGAAACTGCGAGGTGGTTTTTACACCCCGCGAGAGATCGCTGATTTTATCTTGCAATGGGCAATAAATGGCGGCGGCGGTTGTGAGATACTGGAACCCAGCGCCGGGGACGGCGTATTCTTAGAACGAATAAAAGAAAACAATCATATGTATAGTTCTATAACCGCCGTAGAAATCGACGAAGTCGAAGCGGAAAAAATAAAACAGATACCTCTAAAAAACACCGCCGTTTTAAATATGGATTTTCATACCTTTTGTAATTCTTCCCCCAAAAAATTCGATTTGATTGTAGGCAACCCACCTTATATTCGTTATCAATATTTCGACCGCGATCAGCAGGAGGAAGCAGGGAAAATATTTAGAAGGGTAAAACTAAAGTATTCAAAGTTAACTAATGCCTGGGTTTCTTTTGTTGTCGGTTCAGCTATCCTGTTAAAAGAAAGCGGTAAGATCGGTTTTGTTTTACCGGCGGAAATTTTGCAAGTCTCTTATGCCAGGCCGCTTCGGGAATTCATAGCAAGTTTTTTTAATAAAATAAATATCATTTCTTTTAAACAACTGGTTTTTCCCGAAATTCAACAAGAAGTTGTCTTGCTCTTATGTGAAAAGAACCTCTCAAATACTCATTTGATAGAGCATATAGAATTAGACGACATAAAAAGTTTGAAACAACTCGAAGTTAACCGCCTTAAAAGCCCGTCTAAAAAAATCGATTTTAGGTCGAACAAGTGGACGTTTTATTTCCTGGAGCAAAAGGAAATCGATTTCTTAGAAGAAATATCAAAAGAGAATTCTATTCCCTTAATCGGGGATTATGCAAATGTCGAAGTCGGGATTACAACCGGAGCGAACGCATTTTTTACCGTCCCGGCAGACACGGTTGAAGAGTTTGAATTAGAAGCTTATACCGGAACGTTAGTTGGCAGGAGCGTCCAGGTCAACAGCCTGAGATTTAAAAAAGAAGATTGGCAGCGGAATGTGATTTCAGGAGCCAGGGCATATTTACTCGTTTTCCCGGGAATGGCCGAATTAAAAAAGAACAAAAAAGCCCTGGAATACTTGCAGCTTGGGGAACGGGACGACATTCATAAGGGTTATAAATGTCGAATCAGGGACGAATGGCAAATAGTGCCGTCTTTATGGGTGCCGGATGCATTTTTTTTAAGGAGAAACAACCATTATCCTAAATTAATTATCAATGAAGCGGGTGCATATTCCACTGATACCATGCACCGGTTAAGGTTAAAAAGCAGTGTGAAACACGATGCATTGGCAGCTAGTTTTTACAATTCGCTCTCTTTCGCCTATGCCGAGATTTCGGGCAGGAGCTACGGTGGCGGCGTATTAGAAATAATGCCCGGGGAAGTTGAAAAAATACGATTGCCTTACAAGGAGCAAAATGCTTTATTGGCCGATGAAATAGATAAAATGATGAGAAAAAAATACAGCATCCATGAAATATTGGCTTACACCAATAATGTAATTTTAAAGAAAGGTTATGGTTTTTCTGAAGCTGAAATTAAAATTTCCGGTGATATTTGGAAGAAGCTTTCTTCGAGAAGACTAAACCGGGGTAAAAAGACAGTAAAGTGAATGGGATTTTTGGGGGACAGCCTCACCCGGAAACGAATGAAATTACCCCACTCGCGTGGGGGGGCTATGAGCCG